>NZ_JANZKV010000323.1 GCF_025060895.1 Stieleria sedimenti
GTGCAAAACTGGAACTTAGGGTTGCGTCATCTATTCGACTCCGGCAAGACCTCTCGGGCGGACCAGTGTGATCCTTGCCATGGGCACCCCTTCTGAAACGTTAAGAATTGTGCCGTCAGCAAGTACGGGTTCGTCACAGATAACTCTATTTTGCGGCTTCCATACTTCGACGGCAGGCAAGACGGCTGGCGAAGTCGCACCACTGGATTCTGGAGCAATGGGGTAATCATGGGGGATGGCCTGGTCGGAAGACTGAACGTCGGGCTGTTGTATCACGCTCTCCAGGACCAGTCCCGACGAAGGGTGGTGGGAACTACCTCGCGAGCGCCGCTGAAGATCGTATCCTGCAAGAGCCCGGTTCCAAATTCGAACTTGGTCAAGTTGAGCTTGGATGTAGTGCGGGGAGCGTTTTCGACCTTGGAGAACTCGACTCAGCCTACCGTCACCTTCGCGCGTCGATGATGCCTCCGTTCGTCGATCCCGGGCAGGTGCAAATGTTCGCCACATTGGAATTGCTGCGAGGCAGATACGAGAACGCCATTGGTACAATCACACCACTGGCGGCGATTCCGGACGCGCCGGTGAATGTGAATCTGATCGCGGGTGAAGCATGGGCTGCGGCGGGTGACTTGGATCAAGCAGCCGATGAGTTTCGCAAGACGCTGCAAGCTGAAATGACTCCTCCGCGAGCCCATGTTTTTCTGGGAGAGATCCAAGCGAAACAAGGCGATCTAGAGGCATCGCAGCAGTCTTTTCGTGATGCTCGAGCGGCGTTTGACAAGTTGGTTACGGCAAACGGTAAAGATCCCTCTCCGCGAACCAATCGCGGCGCATTCTTCATGCGGACTGCCAAGATGGACGAGGCTCGAGAAGACTTTGCTGTCGCGACCAAGCTGGACCCGCGATTTTTCTGGGCATTAGGAAATCTTTCTATGACTTACTCAGCTTCCGCGGACCCCGCTCAGCGCGATGGCAAAAAAGCATTGGCATTGGCTGACCAGGCTTGCGAAATCTCACTCCAGCGGAACGGATGGTGCCTGAGTGTTCGGGCTGTCGCCCTGGCGGAACTTGAGCGATTTGATGAGGCGGTGGAAACGCAACGTAAGGCCGTCGAGCTTTGCTCTTCACGGGAGGTCCACAAATATCGTGAGAGATTACGACTTTATCAGCGCGGTAAACCGTTTCGCTTTTCACCAGAAGGCGACCAGGAACCTTGGTTGGCGTTGGATCGGGTAGTCGTGCCACATGAGGAAGCACCGGTTGGCTCATTTGATTGCTTCCCTGGCGGCGACCCTCCGATACCGAAGTCGAAAACCGAAATCGCGAAGAACCAGGATGCCGTTGTTCTTATCAAGAGCGAAAGTGGCTTTGGAACAGGCATGATTCTTGACAGCCGCGGGTACGTTTTGACCTGCGCCCACGTGCTACCGTATGCCGGCCCCGTCACCGTGCATTTCGGAGCGGCGGGCAGTCCGCCTCCGGGAAACCTTACGGAACAAGCTGAGGTGATTGCAGCGGACTATCGTAACGATCTCGCTCTCTTGCGGTTCAATCCGCCTATCGCGATTCGTGACGCAGCGCCTGAGTTTGCGAGACAAGCCAAGGTGAGAGAGTGCCTGATTGAACACACCGTCCTCGGAGACCTTGTTCTCGAAGACGCGCTCCGGGAGTCAAATGCGCGGTTCGTCGAGCCAGCGATTCAATCCTTTCGTCGAACAGCTTGGTCGACGACAACGATCGGTGATGTCTGTGCCGATGTCCAGCTCAGCAGAAAGACTTGCAGCGGCGATTCCCAACCTGGTGATTGGCATTCAGGACATCGTCGAGTTCTCAGAAGACGGTTTGCGACTCGATGGGGAAGCGGTTGAGGATCGCCTCGGCGAGTTCTGTGAATCGGAATTGCCAAAGCCCAAACCGCAGCCACGTCGATCGTCGCGTACCGCGAAGATAGAAATGTTGGTTCAAGAGTTGACGCAGCATTTGCGAAGTGCTGCTGGGAATGTCTCGAAGAACGATACGACGACGGCGGCTTCTTGGGCGGCAACCTGGAGCGGCCCGCCATGAAACGGCTGATGGCCGATATCGAAGCCGGAAAGATCGACTGCGTGGTTGTCTACAAAATCGACCGGCTCAGTCGAAGCTTGCTCGATTTCTCCCGCGTGATGGAAACCTTCGAGAGACACAACGTCGCCTTCGTCTCCGTCACCCAGCAGTTCAACACCGCCAGCTCCATGGGCCGGTTGATTCTCAACGTGCTGCTTTCATTCGCCCAGTTCGAACGCGAGATGATCAGCGAACGCACCCGAGACAAGATCGCGGCAACGCGTCGCAAGGGCAAATGGTGCGGCGGTGTCCCAGTCTTCGGATTTACGATCGAGGAGACCAAGCTTGTGGTCGTGCCCCACGAAGCCGAACGCGTCCGGCAGATCTTTGATCTCTACCGACGAACGCACTCCCTGCTCGAAACGGCCAAAGCTGAGGCCGGTTGCTTTGCTCTTGTGTCAGGCTCTTGGAGTCTGCGAAGGCAGATGACCAAATAGTTTTCTGAAGTCTTCTGCAAAACGGCTTCGGTCAAAGAAGCCGCCTTCCAGGGCTGCTCTTTTGATACTGACGTCATCCACACATGATGTGATCAGACGCTGACGCACCGCGTGGAGCCGGCGAAGTTTCAGGTATCGCATCGGGGAAATGCCGTAGGCCTGCTTGAAAGCGATTTGCAGCGTACGTGCACTGACGCCAAGCTCTTTGCACAACTCGTAGAGCTGAATCGACTCTCGTCCAGACGCTTCGAAAATGTTCCTTACTCTAGACAAGAGACAACCGCTTGCGTGAAGCTGATCCTGCGTCGTCGAAGCCAGCGATGAATCGCGACAGAGAGTCTCGGAAATGCGATCGACTAGATTGTTTATCAACGACGAAGTGCAGACGGGTTCGACTCCTGCATCCTCGTCGTTATCAATGATTTGAGTCAGCTCGACGAGCAGTTGTCGCAGGGAATGCATCGCGACACGCCCGGGAGTCAGAAGTCGGCGTTTTGATGCCAGGTTCATCGGATCGTTTTGCAGACGCGCCCCGATCGCTTGCTCAAGCATTCCCTCGGGCAAAAACAATTGCGTGGCTCGACTACGACCTGACATATCGCCGAAATGCTCGCTGTGCGGGCCGTACAGCATGACTTGTGCGTCGTTGAGATGTTCGCCAGATATGAACGTGGGACGTTCCTGCGGCTCGGGAATGAACAGGGTGGTCCGATTCGATGCGTTTGCAGCCTCGGTGATCAGCTTGCCGGTCCAGCTAAACTGTTGGATTTGCAACGGGCCGATTGACGTCAGTCGGGACTTCGCCGTGACGCTGCCCCGTGCCGTTTGGATGAATCGAACGTCAGCCCGGCCCCGGTAAGCCTCGGTCATTTCGCTGACGTCGGTAAACTGCCGCGTTTCGGTGGCGAATCGGTCGGACTGATTTTGAGCCGTACGAGCCATCGGTTGCGCTTTTTGCATATCGATTTAGTTGAGAAAAGACACTCGAATTTTACATTCACGCGGCCCTCGCCAATAGAATAGGCGGGGGGTAAGCCTGCGCGTTGGAAAAGGCGACGAGGTCGAAGTTGACGGTTGAATGTTCACTGGGAACAGAATCAACGAATTTTCAGCGTTCGAGTTCGCAATCAAGCAGTTTGCCAGTCCATCACGTACTACTTATCACTCGAGAATAAAAGATGGCGTCCGATCAAGCCACAGAAATATTCTCCAATTCCCGTCGTAACTTCATCAAAAGGGCTGCGGCCGCGAGTTCGGTTGTTTCTGCTCTTTCCGCGGCGTCCGCTACCACTGCACGAGAGGCTGCGGTGAGATTGCCCGAGAACGAACCGGGGTCTTACGAACCACCGGAGTACTTCGTGATTGAAACGTCGGATGTCGCGGTGCTCAATAAAGTCGATCTTGTCGACATGCTGCAGGCGATCTCAGGCCGCGCCGCGATCACCGTCGGACAGCTTTGGGAAGAGGAACCCCCGAGGTCCCGGATTGTGTTCATTGGCAGTCGCGGCGGAGTGAACAGCAGCGAGATTGATGCATTGTTCCATGAACACTCCAGCAAGCAAAACAATTTACAGGATCAATCATGAAACGAATTGCATACGCATTACTGCTTCTCGCCTGTACTTGCCCACCGTCTCATGCGCAAGAGCATCCAATTGGTACTCCCGCAGCGAAAACGCTGGCAGCGGATGCTGTTACAGATGACAGCGACGCCGCGCCACAGAAAGATTCAGATAACGAGTTGGTCGAGAACGCAAATAGCGATCGACAATATCCCGCAAGTGCAGACGCGAATGTGACGCTGAAGCGACTGCAATGGCTGGTCGGGAACTGGGCGGATGACGCGGACGACGGTCGCGTCGAATTTCAATTCGAACTTGTTGGCGACGGCGGGTTTTTGAAGAACGCGTTTTCTTCCTCGGACCAGGATGGAAACGTGGTGCTAAGTGGGGTCCAGGTCATCGGCAAAGACCCAGAAACCCAGTCTCTTCGATCATGGACATTCGACTCGCAAGGTGGACGTGGCGAAGCTGAATGGACTTATGTCGACGGTCGTTGGCTCTCGCGAAGTTCGTTTACGCTGGTCGACGGTTCGACCGCATCGGCCATCAATGTGTATACGAAAATTGACGAGGATTCATTTGAGTGGAAGTCGGTCTCGCGCGAGGTCAATGGTGAACTTCAACCGGCCCTGCCGCCTTCGATTGTCAGACGTGTAATTGATTCGTCGGAGTCAGTGGAAAATGGCGCATCTGAGATACCGGTCGAAGGTTCGGAGACGGATTCACCCGAGGCAAGCAAGGCATGCGCGGACTGATGACGAGTCGTCGATTCAAAAACAGGTCTGAGGAAACAGGTCTGAGGAAACAGGTGAGAAAATGAAATTACAACTATTCGTTCGCAGCTCCTGCGCTTCGGTCCTGGTTTGTTGTCTGCTGATGCCTACAACCGCAAACGCGCAGCGAGGCGGCCGGGGTGGAAGTCGAGCTCCCTCGATATCACGTCCAAGTGGTGGCTTCAGCCGTACTCCGTCGATGAGCCGCCCGTCCATTTCGCGACCAGCACCTCGGCCTTCCGTCTCTCGGCCAAGTCCCAGCGTACGGCCTTCGTTGCCTTCCACTCGGCCTTCCGTCACTCGACCAAGTCCCAGCGTGCGGCCTTCGGTACCTTCCACTCGGCCTTCAATCACACGGCCAAGTCCCAGCGTACGGCCTTCGTTGCCTTCCACTCGGCCTTCCGTCACTCGACCAAGTCCCAGCGTGCGGCCTTCGGTACCTTCTACTCGGCCTTCAATCACACGGCCAAGTCCCAGCGCACGACCTTCGCTGCCTTCCATTCGGCCGGGCACAACCCGCCCGACGCCGGGAAGTCCATCGACATTGCCAAGTCGTCCGATCGATCGCGGGCAAATCAATCAAACGCTGAAAGATCGTTACGGCTCCGGCCGTGAGCGTCCTTTCATGCCGAGTTGGTATACGCCGGGCGCAAAGCTACCAGAAACCAGCCGACCAGCGACACGCCCAGCACAACCTACTCAACCTGGAACGACTCCTGCGACTCGGCCTGCGCGACCGTCTCAACCGGAAACTCGTCCGGTGCAGCCGCCCGCAACGACTCGGCCTGCGCAACCCTCGACAAAGCCCTCCCGACCCGATCGTCCCGGCACCGCGCCCGGCGAAGGTATCGGAAATCGACCGAATCCTGACCGTCCTGGTAGGCCCGATCGGCCAACTCCGCCTCCGACGCCGGACAGGCCCGATCGACCAGTTCCCGAGCGACCAGTTCCCGAGCGACCAGTTCCCGAGCGACCAGTTCCTGAACGACCAAATCCAGATCGACCTGACAGGCCCGATCGACCAGAGACAGGAAGGCCACCTGAATTTCGCCCACCGGGGAGTCGACCGCCCGGCTATCGACCGCCCGGCTATCGACCGCCCGGCTATCGTCCACCAAACTGGCGTCCGCCAGCTTACCAGCCCGTCTGGCACCCATGGTACCGCCCTGGGCAAGGGCAGTGGAATTGGTGGCGACCGGTCACCTATGTCGCTCTCTCGCAATGGTTGCCCTACCGTTGGTCAACGCCGGTGACCTATTCCTATGGCTCTGGCGGAACCGTTCAGTACGTCGGCGATAGGGTCACGATCAACAACGATCAATCGGTAACAACGCAGCAGTACTTTGAACAAGTCGATACGCTTGCATCCAACGTCCCCGAAATCGCCGAAGACCAGGCGGAGGATCTGGAATGGTTGCCGCTAGGGGTCTTCTCAATCATCCAGGATGATGTCAGCGATTCGACGATGATGATCCAGTTAGCCGTGACCAAAACCGGCGTGATAGCCGGAACCCTCTTCAATGAAGTCACGGGCGTTTCACATCCGCTCGAAGGAATGGTGGACGCCGAAACTCAGCGTGCAGCATGGCGGTCAGCCGATGGCACCAATGAAGATGTGATAATGGAGACAGGAATCTTTAACTTGTCGGAAGAGGAAACGCCGGTGTTGGTCCATTTCGGACCCGATGATCGACAAACCTGGAAACTCATTCGATTGGAAGATCCTGAGGGCGACGCCAGCTCGAACGCCGCAGAACCTAATTCGGAGCCCGATCGATAGGCCAACCATGACCGTGCGCCGCGAAGTCACGGATGAGTTCACCGTGCGCGAGTCCGTGTCCATTGCGTTGACTAGCCAGACGCTGGTCTATGTCGAAGATCCTTTCGGAATTGTTTTCGAACTCTATAGCCACAGTGATGAGTTGACGTACTCGGCTGGCGCCTACTCCTGATCTTTCGAATCTCCGACGCTGCGAAGGTGTCGCTTTCTCCAACCAACAGCAGACGCAGGTCTGATCAGAAAGAACACAACCCATGCCGCAATCCAGCACTCGGAACCGCAAGTTCGTTCTGGCCGAGCGCCTGAACCCTGCCGCAATCCGCTCATTGAGCTTTACTTCGTTGTTGGCAGGTGAATGACCGTTGTCCCAAAACTTATTCAATTTCACTGAGACTTCTCGATGAAACTCAAAACTTACTTACTGATTCTCGCTGCTGCTCTTCTCGGCGGCGCTACGCTTTCGGCCCAGGACTACGACGTCGCCATCAACAACGGGCGCGTTATCGACCCAGAAACGTTGTTCGACGATGTCGCCAATGTCGGTATCAAGGACGGCCGCATCGTCACGATCAGCAAAAAACCACTCAAAGGTGCCGAGACGGTGGATGCCACCGGCCATATCGTGGCACCGGGCTTCATCGACACCCATTTCCACTTTCAAATGCCGATCGGCTATTCCCTCGGGTTGCGCGACGGGTTGACCAGCAGCATGGATTTCGAGATGGGCTGTGCGGGATCCTATGTCGCGCGCTGGTATGAGGATCGCGCCGGTAAAACCCAGGCCAACTATGGCATTGCGGTCAGCCACGAATTTGCCCGCGCGATGTTCATCGACGGGTCAGACGGCGATTACCTGAAAGACGGCCCCGTAGCCGCTTTAGAAACCCGGAAGAAAACGGGCTGGAGCGTGACTCGCCCGACCCTGGAACAGGGCAACGCGATTCTCGAAGAGCTTGACAAGGGCCTGCAGGCTGGCGCCGTGGGCGTCGGCAGCACCGTGGGCTACATGAGAGAGGGTGTCTCCTCACGCGAGATGTTCGAGGTGCAGAAAGTCGGAGCCCGTTATGGCCGCCCGACCGGCGCACATACCCGCTATACGCTCGGCACCGACACCACGGAGAACAACGGCGCGCAGGAACTCGTCGCCAACGCTCTAGCGCTTAGCGCCCCGGCGATCGTCCTGCACTTCAACAACGACGGCTGGCGGCTGGCACACGAAATGATCATCAGACTTCAGGAACAGGGCCACAACATTTGGGGTGAAGTCTATCCCTACGCTGCGGGTTCCACCACGATCAATGCTTCGTTCCTGGAGCCTAAGAGCTGGATCGACGGTTTTGGCAAACGCTATGAAGATACCATGCTGGATCCGGTCACGGGTGAGTACTATACCTTGGAGACCTACAAGTCCACCGTCGCATCCGAACCGACCAGACCGATCGTCATCTTCAAGCAGCCCGAAGAAGACCAGGTGAAGTGGCTGACGTTGAAAGGCGTGACCATGGCCAGCGATGCGGTTGCTGCCACGCCGTACGACGCCCCGTGGGATTACCCGATGGAAAAGCTGGGCGGCACCCATCCCCGCACGGCTGGCGCCCGAGGTGCTACGATTCGGCTCGGTCGGGAAAACAACATCCCGATGATGCAGTTGATGTCGATTCTCAGCTACAACGCTGCCAAGCATCTGGGCGATACCGGTCTCAAGTTTATGCAAGAGCGTGGCCGAATCCAGACTGGCATGGTTGCCGATATCGTGGTGTTTGACCCCGAACTCTTCACGGACAATTCAACCTACGAAAAGGGCGCTATCCCTTCGACGGGCATGAAAGCAGTGATCGTCAACGGTCAGGTGGTTGTGCGCGACGATGTGCAGCTTCCGGTTTTTCCTGGTCAGCCGATCCGGTTTGAACCCGAAGCCAAACCGCGCTTCGAGCCGATCTCGGAAGAGTCGTGGAATGCCGAATTCTCGACCGGTATGCCTTTGCCATCTGGTTTCACGGGTGCCTTCCCAGAGAAGGTCGAAAAGTGATCATGTCACACTCATACCGGAATGTGTAATATGCGGTTCGTAGGATTCGTTTTTGCGGTGGCGGCCATGCTGGCCGCTACCAGGTCGTCTGCTGCCCCGGAAGAGATCGAGTTTTCAGACCTTGCGGATCCTTTGGCCGTCGTGTTCGACGATCCCTACAGAGACATGGGGTTCCAACTGCTGAATGAGTTGAAGCTCATTCTTCAGGTGGATGAGAGACTCTCGCAAGACGATTTCCCTGAAGATGAGCGTGCCCGGCTCGAAGCCCGACGCACCGCGGCGAAGGACATGCTTGAGATCAACGGTTACGACGTCGATGAGCTGATCGCCCAACGCTGGGAGGTCGCCAAGAAGCGGAAGGCCGCACTCATGGCCACGAACCCCGCGCTGGACAAGGTCGAGGTGAAGCTGTCGGGCTATCTGATCCCCGCGCCGCAGGCCCCAGATGGCACCTACTACGGCTATCTGGTCTCGCAGGTGGGGATGTGCAGCCATCTTCCGCCGCCTCCGCCGAACGAACTCGTGCGGGTAAAGTTGAAAGAAGATCCGCAGGGCCAGTCTCTCTATGTGCCGGTTCAAGTCTCGGGCCTGCTGCGTGTCGAAGCAAGCGATGCCACCATATTCATCCTCGATGGAGAGTCGCGTATGTTCAGCGGCTGGACCCTGGATGCCAACACCGTCGATCAAAGGGAAGATTTGCGCGATGATAGCGCTGTGAATGCGTTCCATCAAACGTTCACTAACGGCATCGACTTGGCGGCCTCCACTGAAAAGGTGCAGCCAATCACGTGGAGAAATCTCGTCCCGCAAGTTGAGATCGATAGCGATCCCTTTCTCGAGTTGACCTCCGAACAGAAACTCGACCTCGTGATAGCCTCCAGAATACGGGAGCTACAGTCGGAAGGCGTGGACATTACGCCAGAGCAAATGGAGAAGCATTCCAACGCCGTAAGGCGGCTTGAGAAGGACGATATCGACATGGATGGATTGATCGCTTTGCGCGGAGAGATCGTCGCCCAACGGACGCACGCGATGGCAGCGGTCAACGGCACCCTGGACGGCAAGCAGGTGCGACTCGCCGGTTATGTCCTGCCACTCGGGACGGGTGCGGAAAAGATTACGGAATTCCTGCTCGTCCCCTGGGTGGGTGCCTGCATTCACACGCCTCCGCCGCCTCCGAATCAGATGATCCACATCTCGGTTCCCGGCGGGATGGAACCGCGAGGGCAATTCTCCCCGGTGTGGATCGAAGGAACGATCGAAGTGAGACCGGCGAGCTACGACCTGTTCCTCGTCGATGGCAGCATGCAGGTGAAAGTCGCCTACACCATGGCGACCGATGTTATCAGCGATTACTCAGCGGCCGATTCGGACGACCTCGCCAAGGTGTTGATTCCCGAGAGTGCCTTTGCAGGGCACAGCTGGTTCCAAATAGCGCAGGCGAAGGTTTCCCTGATTTTCACTCAGGCCATGAGCGGCCTTCGCGACGATGGCAGCACGAAAGCGTTCTGGTTCGCGATCCTGGTGGCCTTCGGCTACGGTCTTGTGCATACGCTTGGTCCCGGCCATGGCAAAGCGGTGGTGATCTCCTACTTTGTTGGCGATGGAGGGAGCTTGGGCAAAGGCTTAAGGATGGGAGTGTTGATCGCGGTCTTTCATGTCCTGTCCTCGATCATCGTCGTGCTGGTGATGGATTTTGCGGTGAGGCAGGCCACCGGCCAGGCACCGTCGGACTACCGCGCCATCCGCCTCGGCAGCTACGCCCTGATCATTGCCATCGGAGCCGTGATGTTGCGCAGTGCCATCCAGGCCTCGAGACAATCGCGGAAAAGCGTGGAATCTGAAACGGGTGATCACGCCCACGCCGGTCATGATCACCATCACGAAAGTCATGGTAACAACCACGACGATCATGTTCATCACGACTGCCTCGCCTGCGCCGCGCTTGAGCAAGAAAAGAAGGGTGCGGGCACGTGGCTCGCCCTCGCGGTGGGAGTCGTTCCCTGCACCGGCGCGCTTTTGGTGCTGCTCTTCGGCGTGGCCAACGACCTCCTCTTTCCTGCCATCCTGATGGTCGCTGCCATCTCCGCGGGAATGGCACTCGCCATGTCCGGCATCGGCGTGCTCGCCATCCTCGGCAGGCGTGTCGCCTTCCGCCGGATGAAGGCTGGCGATCCTCGGCGGGCTCGCTTCACTTCCGGATTGCGGATCACCGGTGCGGCGTGCGTTCTCCTGATCGGAACCTTACTTTTCGGCCTGACCTACTCCAACGCCAGTCAACTGACAGTCCCAACACAGTCTTCGAGTCTCAGCGTCTCTCAGCGTTAGGGCAGTCCGGGTAGAGAAGCCACTGCCGCGTCCAAGATGCTCTTGAGCGGGCGTAATAGTTACCGCAGCCGATTCGCTGCACATTCACCCCAAAATAGTCCGACATTCGAGGGAAACTGCGTCGAATTGATTTAGCTAAATCGCGGAGGTCGATGCAACCGCCTCACGATTGAGCGCGCGAACTCGCGTCGGTGCCTGGAAAATCCCATGCCTGCTCCGGCGTCGGCCGCCGGTGCGCGCTACGAAGACGGCTGAAACCCGCTTCGGTCTGCACCACGTCCGCGCCCACGCTGAATTTCTTCGAGCTAGCGAATTGTCCAACTTCTGTAGGTAAACGCTCGCATGATCGGCGAGGAAAAATTTACATCCTCATCAGTTCGAGGATCACTGCAAAGCTACTTCGCCTCACCGCGACTCAAAGTTGAGAACCTTTTTTCTGTCGCCTTTCCTGATGGTGACGACACCGTCCTGGTAATCGGCGTTTAGAAACGGGCTATCGAATACCTTTTCAGGTGCGTAGTCGACCGGCCGGCCGTTGATCGTTGGCGTTTGCTGGTAACTGGTATCGAAGGTAAGTACGTCGCCGTAAATGGTTTCGTAGCGAAAGGTCGTATCCTGAAGGCTCGGCTGGCAATCACTCACCACCGATTTGAATTCTGCGAAGTCTTTCAGCTCGTCCTTCGCCATCACCTCCAATACGACCGGTGCGTACTCGTCGTCGGGCAGCACGATATAGCCCGGCGGTGACCGGTATTTGCTACCTTCCTCTTTCGTTCCTTCCAGAACCTGCTGCACGATTTGGAAGTCGCCGCGGCCGACACGAATCGCCGCGTAGGCTGCTTGGGCTTCGACGAACACGATTCCATCTTCGCGTACAGGCTTGCTCAAACCCTGGGCCGACATCCACACCATCATCTCGGCCGCGCCTTTGTTTGTCTTGAGCTTCTGAGTTATCAAGCTTCCCTTGCTTTGCACCGACCAAAACTGATTGAAGGCGACGAGATTGTCGCTAGCACGGGGAACTGGAACGATGCGTGGATCATGTTCGCCGCGAAAGATCACTCCCTGCCAGCGACTTTGGCTGCTGATCTTCACCCAATCCGATAGTGGACGGGCCTCAGTCATCGGCGTGCCCAAAATAAATGCAGGATCGCAGTAGCTATATCGCAGAATGCCGCCGCTGTCGGTGTTAAGTTTGTTCGGAAACTGATCCGGGCGATCCATATGGGGCGTGGTGTCTCCCTGCTCGCCGAGACCTGGCACTCGTTGACGAATCTCGTAAGTGCCGCGGCCTTCTGTGTCGCGAGCAATATCTACCACGACTGCAGGCGGACGATAGCGGCTCAGCATGGCGCCAACATCGTGGCCGTAGAGTTCCGGCGGCTGGCCGATGTCGAAATAGAACCAAGCCAATGGGGCGTTGCCGTGCTTACGGTTCTGCGTGAATGCGTTGTTGCCCTTGATCCGCGAACCGCCGCCGCCCATGTGTCCCATGATCTGTTCTTCTGACCAATAGGCGAAATACAGATCGAGCAACATGCCGGCATGCCTGCTGACCTCGGGGTCGCCAAAGTCGTAGAAATTGTAAAAGCCTTTGATCAACGTCGAGTTGTAGCCATCGCTTCGCATCTCAACGCAAATTCCCCGACGGGCACGCTCGCGGCAATATTTAACGAAGTACTCATTCCAGACGCGATAGTGCTCCGACAACAATGCATCATCATCGCATCGCTTGTCTCGATACTCTGGCAGGTCTTTGGCATACTTCGAAAAGTGCCAATGGCACGTGAAGTCCATCGAGTGGTGATTCTCCGACGAGTAGATATGCCACGTCTTCGAATCCTCGAACTCGGCCTTCCCCAGCCACGAGCACTTTTTGGTGTAAATCCACATGTACTCCAGCAAGATTGCTTCGGTCTCGCTGGTGATCCGGCCAGGACGCACGTTGGCACGAGGGCCATACATTTCCAGCAACCGCAGCACGATTTCAGCGTGCCAATGAAAACTGTCACGGTCGGTAATGGTGAGCGGATTGTCGAGGTAAAAATGAGCATTTTCCACGAGCGCTGCATTCGCTTCGTCGAGCCTCTCGTCGAGATAAAGACAACGAGCCGCGAACGCCACGATGGAGTACGAATAAGCGCGAATATAAGCCCCACGCCCTTTACTGAGTGGCGGCTGCTTCCTCGCCCGCTCGAGCGGTTTGCCTGCTTCGGCCCTGAACACTGCATCCACTCGGTCCTCGAATCCAGCCAACACTTCCTCAGGTGTAGGCGTCGCAGCCACCGACGTAGCCGCAGAATAAAAGAAAGCAAACACAATGAGCGTGACCCGTACTCTTCCTCGCATCACTAGTTGTCCTTTGATCCACTTCGTTTTGGTGTCGAACGATCGCGTCGTCTTGTACAGCAATCGTTTGGTGAAGCCGAGGCACCAACCAACTTCAGCTTTCCAATCAGTATAGCCATTACGCGGAGAGCTGGATCAGAAGTTGCCATCGAACGCCCCCCTGTAAATTGCAGCTTAGCGAACGTAAGGACGTTGTATCGACGTCCGCGGCGGAGCGCCCCCGCTGAATTCGAGTCGGTGTCGCGAAATCGATGATGCCGACGCGATGCAACTGCCACCGCCACAGACACCCCGGATTCATCGACCGGAATGTCATTCACCGCCGAACTTCCGTCGACAGCAGGGGCACTCGCCCTCGATTCCGTGTGGCAGTGCCATGAAAGCGGAAGGTTGTGGAATTGTCGTGATTGCTTTGAACGCCAACGGGTCGCGGTGAGCGTAGTGCCGATAAGTGACTCCGTCTACTGAATGACCGAGGATTTCGATCGACGATTCGGGCATGTGCTCGTCGTAGAACGTGGCGCAGGTCTTGCGAAGATCCTTCAGCGACCAGTCTTGCACGATCCCTGTTTCGATATCGATCTTATCTCGGATCCCTGCGAGTGCGACAAGCTGTTTGAATACCGCATTCGGCCTTGCGGTCCCGCCAGAAAATATCGGTTCCTTCGGAACACACTCGGGAGACTGGATCCGACGCAGGTGTGCATATACAACGCGATTCATCGGACGATAGAACGGTTTGTCCGTTTCGGCGCGTCGGTGTTTCTGTTTTTCCAGACACCGATGCGTTTTCGGCGGGGTGCTCCGCCGCTTCGGTCGTTGCAACCGACTGCGCGAAGAAATCGCGTTTTCTCTGTTCGGTGCGATCGCACTCCTTCATTCTGGCTCCCTTCTCCCCCGCGGCGAGAGCGAGTGGTGCTCGCTCTCGCTGCGGGGGAGAAGGGCTGGGGATGAGGGGGCACGTCCTTCGATCCGCTCATCAATTACCTGCTCGATCCGGCGCCGCACGGCAACGGCATTCCTCAAGACCTCGTAACCAAGAACCCGCACGACGTGATATCCTCGCTCGGCCAAATACCGGTCGCGACGCTGATCATGCTGCCGGCCTTCATTGGTCTGATGAGGTTCACCATCAACCTCAACGATCAACTTCAAGGCCACGCAACAGAAGTCGACGGTATACGGTGGAATTGCGTATTCACGCCGAAACTTCTGATTTCGACACCGGCGATTGCGCAGCATCTGCCAAACATCTCGAGCAAACTCGTTTCCGCGGGCCCGTTGATCGCGGGCGAATGAAATAGCCTCTGGATCCCGTCGAGGTCTTCGGTTCATGCTGCCCCTATGGTTCGTCAGTATCGCCAGCTTTCCCCCTCATCCCCAGCCCTTCTCCCCCTTCGATGAAAGCGAGCACGACTCGCTTTCATCGAAGGGGGAGAAGGGAGCCAGTATAGAGGTAGGCCGGCCACGGAGTGGAGATCGCTAATTCGCACTCTGTCCAATGCCGGACGCAGATTGAAACGCCCGCTTTCAGCGCTTCGGTTGGACCAGCCTCAGCATTCCAGGCGATCCTCGAACTGCAGGAGGTGCTAGACACCGACGCGAGTTTCCGGCATGACGAAGCCTGCTCCGGTGGCCGACTCCGTGGCGTTGACTCTGATCGGCATCACGACGGCGTCGTGTGGGGCGTCAGCATGACCGAGACTGCGGATGGGTTGTCATTGGCAGCAGGTGTTGAGGATAACGGTGTCGTAGTGGGCACCGAGAAGCACGATCTCGCTCGCACGCTTGGTTCCCGGTTGCTCGACGAGCAGGTTCGTGGCTTCATCGCCAATCAACGTGCCCGCACCGATCAGACCTGCAAGCCGATCGACATGAAGGTGTACGACGCGAGCGGTCGCGTTGCCGCAAATTGGATCGCTACGAAAACCGTCGGTCACTCGCATCGTAGTACTAATGATCATATGTGTAGGGACTCGTCACCTCGTCCACTACGGTGGGTACCATATCAGCCCACTGACCTTCGAGATAGCCGATGGTCGCTTCGCTATTCCTGGCTTCTCATCCGAAGGACCTCCGGCAAGCGGTCACCACGATCATTCAGTGCGGCGGTGACGCCGAAACGACGGCGGCAATCGTGGGCGAGATCGTCGGTGCTGGTGTCAGTGAATCCGGGAGCCCGTCCAATTGTGGCGTACCGTGTTTGGAGGAGAATAAAAGTCGCCGGCCGTCTACGCACGTCCTTTTTCACCGGGATGCAAAAATGGTCACGTCTGCACGCGTCTGCTTAGGAATAACGAATGAATGAGATTGTCGTCAAAGGTTCGGACATCATTATCCTGGCGATTTTGGTTCTCGCGGTTGGCAATGTGATCACGCAGAAAATTTCGTTGCTTCGCAAGTTCAGCATTCCAATTGCCGTGACGGGAGGACTTCTGTGTAGCATCGCCGTTGCATTGATCGCAACTTTCGGCGGCCCGAAGATTGTGTTTGACCTGATCATCCGCGATACGCTGTTGATGGTGTTCTTTACGACGATCGGAATATCAGCCAAGTTTTCGCGTCTGGCAGCCGGCGGCAAATCTTTGGGGCTGCTCGTCCTCTGTGCCGCCATCTTTCTTGTCGTTCAAGACGCAACGGGCGATCTGGCTGGCGTCTTTTTGATTTTGCATCCGGTCGAGCGAAACACTTCATCGAATTCGTCGACATACTTCGTGTCCTGGTCACGCTGTAGAAGCTCACAAGTCAGGCCCTCGTCCTGGAGATGCATCTGGAAGTTGCGGGCTTGTTGACTCGTCCACTGGCCGGTTGGATTTGCAGTGCATGGCGACACCCAGATGCGTCGCGTCTCAATGTGAATGAACACAAGAAAGTAGAGATCGACCATCCCTTTGATCGTCCACTTCCGCTTTGACGCAAAATCAGTCGCATGTTGTTCCGCTTCATCGTGATTGAGGACTTCGCCCTGACGATTTGTCCGCAGTCGTTCGATGAAGATTTCAGTTGCTCGGGCAACGACGTTCGGTTGCTTCAAAAATGCGTCGCTCTGTGAGTAAATGCTGTCGTCGGGACCGAATTCTCCTGCGATCAATGAATTCAGAAAGAAATTCACTGCCTGGCATATTCCCCGGCTCGGTGAATGTGTTTCTGGCCGTAGATGACTGTTCGCACTGCGAAAACAGCTTGCATTGTACGGCATTCTGCCGTACAATGGATTGGTAATGACAATCCGAACCCGGGAGCTAGCGATGGAACCCAAATCCGCCCGCATAGAGACAAGACTTTCGACGGAGCAGAAGACGCTCATTGAGCGCGCGGCAGCCTACCTTGGCCGAAGTGTGTCCGATTTCGTGCTGGGCAACGCAGAGCAAGCCGCCAAGGCAGTTATAGAAGAGCACGAGCGGATTCAGCTTGACCGAATCCAAAGCCGTACGCTTGTCGATTCACTGTTGTCATCGCCGTCGCCGAACAAAGAGTTGCGAGCCGCTGCGAAAGAACATCGCAAGAAGGTGATCAGTCGGTGAGCGAATACGCCTGCGAGGCACTGACTAAGAAGCACAATCGGAAGGACTTTGATTGCGGCGTCGAAGTCCTCAACGACTACTTGGTGCGATTCGCCAGCCAAGATGTCAAACGTAAAGTTGCAGCCGTATTCGTTTTTGTTCCCTCCGACGAACCGAAGCGCGTCGTGGGCTACTACACCTTGTGCGCTACGTCGGTGGAGCTAAGTGGCCTGCCCGACGATGCGGCGAAGCGTTTACCTCGCTATCCCCAGGTGCCTGGTATTTTGATTGGGCGGTTAGCTCGCGATTTAGGCCATCCTGGACTTGGGCGGTTACTGCTGGCAGACGCCTTGTCTCGATGTATTCGATCTGCGGAAGACATTGCCGCCGCAGTTGTTGTAGTTGATGCGAAAGACAAAACGGCCGCTAATTTCTACGAACGTTTCGGATTTATTTCGCTACCGAAAATGAAGTCGCGGCTTTTCCTTCCCATGGAAACCGTCGGAAAGCTCTATCCAGCTTGAGTTCGCTTGGCTCTGAGTCCGATATGCAGTCACTGCTCTTTCGGAGTCCCGTTTGAAAGAAAGAGCACCTTGAAACGAAAACGAACCGCATTTCATGGTCTGCCGTCGATGACGCTCAGCAGTTGTTGGCCAGCGGCTATGTCCGGCACGGAAACTGGTGGCTAGGACAAATCTGCCGGCACTTGGTTTTGGTGCAAGATCCCAGCGTTGATGGCTATCCAATTTGGATGTCTTTGTTTGCGCCGTTGCGGCCATTGATACGGCGACTACTGCTGCCGAAGTTGCTGAGCGGCGATTCACCTCGCGGAATCCGGACCTCACCGATATTCGTGCCGCCGAACAATCTGGACGATGCTGCAGAAGTGGATGCATTTGCTGCCAGTGTCGAGCGATTTGCAAATCATTCCGGCAGCTCCGCTCCGCATCCCGCCTTCGGCCGATTGCCACGCGAAAGAATCTTGGAGATCCACGCGGCACACGCAGCCCACCATCTCAGGCACCTCCGCTGCCGTGAAGAAACTTCGTAAAATGCAATCTGAATAAAACTTGCGACCTGCGAGTACAAAAGCCGAATCGAATTCGTTTGACTTCTGTGCGACTCATGGCAAAGTTGTTTTTGGGCCGATGAAATAATCTCGCGGCCCAGCGCATCTAGTTTTGCACTGGTTCACAAGAAACGAGATTTTTCGCGAACCATCCGTAGGCAACAGCGTCTATTACCCCAAAGCCGGCTGACGCTGGTCCACACAAGTCACACCCAGAGAAGCGAGCAAGAGTTTTTCAGTTCGATGTTTACCAAACAGCAATCAAGTCGACTCGAACGGATGCACGAAGGAATTGCCTTCGGCGGTAGCGCTTTGGCCAGTGAAAACGATCACTTAGCCAATACGTTCCAGCCCGGTAATTCCCCGTATCGATTGCTCACTTGACACTCGCATAAAGCGAATTGCTTTCTACATGAAGGCTCGGTGTCACACAGGCATCGAGCCTTTTTTTCGTGTCCAAATCGGGCAACGCCAACAACAACCCAACATGGGCTGGTAGCTGAGACGGTCTAGCGGCGGTCTGAAGAACCGCAGACGAGGATTCGAGCGCCTCCCGGCCCACTGACAAGGAAGATATGCGCCGACGGAATCGGCAACACACATCGGATACAGGTGCAGATGGAAGCACGCCTGCTTTGGAAGCAGGAGACAGTGTTTCCTCTGTGGATCGCTCCGCGACGGGCGGTTCGACTCCGAGATGTCCGACTTAGATGGAAACAACATGGTAGTCGAGGGCTGGTCGCCCAAACACGGCTGATAACCGAGTTGCGCTGAGTTCAATTCCCAGGGCTACCACTTACGACAACGACACGAAGGAGAACCCAACATGCTTCAGCGATTGAAACGGATACCCCTGATCGATTCATGGGGTTGTGGTGTAGCTGGCAGCATGACGGACTTCGGGCACCGACGCACGATGCGTTGGTCGTCGTGTAGGCGAGAGTTCGAATCTCACCGGTCCCACTGAAAACTAGCACTGATGGTCTAACGGCAAGACGCCTCGGTCGTAACGAGGCAATGCGGGTTCGATTCCGGCTCGGTGCTCTTGGATGCCTCGCGCATCCGTGATCTTTGACAATTTGGTTGTGATGCATTTTGCGCCCATGGTGTAGTGGTAACCCATCTGCTTGCCATGCAGAAGACGCGAGTTCAATTCTCGCTGGGCGCTCTTGTAGGTCATGCTGTGCATGACGGAAGTTGATCGTCATGCACAGCATGACCTACAGATTGTTGTCAGGGTGTGGGAAAGTCTGGCAATCCGCGTGCTTCGGGTGCACGAGACCGCTGGTTCAAATCCAGCCATCCTGACTGTTGAGTTGAGAATCCGGTGTGGCCCAGTCTCGGTTCGAATCCGAGTACCCGTACTTTCCAATTCAATCGTCCTCGTGGAGCAGCGGAGTGCTCGCTTGCCTGTCACGCAAGAGGTCGTCGGTTCAAATGCGATCGGGGACGCTTTTTCAATTCAAACGGCGCGGTACGCAAACCGGTAAAGCGGCGGAGCTCAAACCTCTGTGAAATGTCTGTGGGTTCGATTCCCTCCCGCGCCATGCCAGGGGATTAGGAGTTAGGGGGTTAGGAATTAGGTTTCCGACGTGAGCGAATCAGGGCCGCAAGGACTTTCGATGTTTCGATAAGTCGATCCGGTAGCTCGCTTTCGGCGGGTGCGAATCCAAGTCGAGTGGCAAGGGACGTTTGGTATTCGAGTTCGCGCAGTGAACCGTACGCCATGTCGAGGAACCGAACGAAGTCGGCATCAGAATCACGTCCGCAGCCTTCGACAAAATTTGATGGCACCGACACAGCCGCCCGGCGCATTTGGGAAGTGAGGTCGAATTGTTCTTCACGGGGGAATCCGCTCGTGAACTTGTACGTCAACAACGCCACTTCGTCGGCTAACTCGAATGCTCGTAGTTTGTAAGCGCCCAGCAGCACCA
>NZ_JANZKV010000324.1 GCF_025060895.1 Stieleria sedimenti
GTATTGGGTTTCAGCCGCCCGGTTTCGCTGCTCCGCAGCGAGTGGGAAGCGCCTGAAGGCTGGACACCAACGGGCGCGTCAAAATTCCGGGGCAGCATCCAGTCGTGCGGGTACGACCTGACCAAGATTATGCGTAGAATCACCCGTCGCAACCCTTGCACCCCGACTCGTCCCGTAAACGGAGTTCCCGATGCGTTTTTTCGCCAAGAGTTTGTCGGTCGTCACGCTCGCCGCTTGTGCCTCGTTCTCACCCGTTCTCGCTGAAGAGAAGTCTGCCGAAAAAGTCTCCGGCATCGACCTGTCGATCTTTAGCGATGCGGTCGCTGCGGGTGACAATTTCTATCGCTACGCCAACGATCGCTGGCTGACCGAAACCGAGATCCCTTCGGATAAATCGAACTACGGAATCTTTACCCTTTTGGATGACAACACGCGTGCCCAAGTTCGAACGCTGATCGACCAGGCGGCCGAATCCAACGCGGCGCCGGGCACACCGAAACAGAAAGTCGGCGATTTGTACGGCAGCGTGCTCGACGTGGAAGCGAGAAACGCCGCGGGGCTCCGCCCGATCGAACCGTTGCTGGCGGAAATCGCGGCGGTCGATTCACAAACCTCGCTGGCCACCACGATCGGCTCACTGCGCCGCGCCGGCATCGGAGCACCGCTGGTGCCCTACGTGTCCATCGACGCCAGAAACAGCGATACCTACACCGTTTACGTGACGCAATCGGGCCTGTCGCTGCCTGACCGTGACTACTACTTGCTGGACGAAGAACGCTACGTCGAGCTGCGTCAAAAACTGCACACCTACATCGCCGATCTGCTGCGGTTTGTCGATCATCCCGCTCCCGAGGCGGCGGCGAAAGCGATTGTCGAGATCGAAAGCAGGATCGCCAAGATTCATTGGACGAAAACGGAAAATCGTGATCCGATCGCCACCTACAACCAACGAACGCCTGCCGAAATCGATGCGATGTTGGGGACGATGAAGTGGTTCGATTACGCCCAAGCCGCGGGGATCAACGCCCTCGACACCGTCGTCGTCCGCCAACCGTCCTACATCGAAGCGTTGGCGGAGTTGTTCGACGAGTTTTCGATCGAGCAATGGAAAGACTACTTCACCTACCACACGATCGACGGTTCGGCGTCGGGGCTGAGCGAAGCACTCGAGAAACGCCATTTCGATTTCCACGACACGGCAATCAGTGGAATCGACGTCCAGCAACCACTGTGGAAACGCGGTGTGGACGTTACCGGCGGCGTGCTGGGCGAACTGGTCGGCCAGTTGTACGTCGAAAAACACTTCAAACCCGTCGCCAAGAAACGGATGAACGAATTGGTCGACAACTTGATTCGTGCCTTCCGAGGCCGCATCGAGTCACGCGATTGGATGGGCGAAGGGACCAAGAAACAGGCGCTCGAAAAACTGTCCAAGTTCACGACCAAAATTGGGTACCCCGACGAGTGGAAGGACTACGAAAAACTGAACATCGGCGACGGTGTGCTCGGCGATCATTTGTTGGCGTCGGCGCAGTTTGAATACGAGCGTGATCTCAACAAGCTGGGCGGTCCGATCGATCGCAACGAATGGCACATGACCCCGCAAACGATCAATGCCTACTACAACCCGACGATGAATGAAATCGTCTTTCCCGCGGCAATCTTGCAGCCGCCCTTTTTCAACTTGGCTGCCGACGATGCGGTCAATTACGGCGGGATCGGTGCCGTGATCGGTCACGAACTCAGCCACGGGTTCGATGACAAGGGCAGCAAGTTTGACGGCAACGGCAACCTGCGGATGTGGTGGACCGAAGAAGACCGGGCGGAATTCGAGAAGCGCGCCGACGGTCTGGTCGAGCAGTACAACGGTTTCGAAGCGATCGAAGGAAAATACGTCAACGGCAAATTGACGCTGGGCGAAAACATCGGCGACTTGGGCGGGTTGAGTGTCGCCTACGCTGCCTATCGATTGTCCCTCGGCGACTCACCCGCACCCGTGATTGATGGCCTGACCGGCGATCAACGATTCTTCCTCGGCTGGGCCCAAATCTGGCGGCGGCTGTATCGCGACCCCGAATTGGTGCGGCGACTGAACGTCGATCCCCACAGCCCCAGCGAATTTCGCGTCAACGGAATCGTCCGCAACATGGATGCCTGGTACGACGCGTTCGAGGTCAGCAAAGACGACGAGTTGTACCTGGCTCCCGAAGACCGCGTGCGAATCTGGTAGCGTGTCCGTCTTCTTGTATGCGGTGCACGCCGATCGCGAGGTAGGGCATGTTGTGCATGCCGATTGTCACGCACAGCGTGACCTACCACTACTCTGCATCACCGGTGCGTCCGGCGGCCCATTTGCGAACGATCCGCAAGCGTTCCTCTTCGGATCCGTAGATCAGTGCCATGGCTTCTTCGCCACCGACGATGTCGAAGGCCGTCAGCACTTCTTCTTCGTTGAGCAATTGCTGGGACTGGAACAAGCGAACTTCGGCGAGCGTTCGCAAATTCGCCCCGCCGCCGCTGGCCAACAGCGACCCGATTCGTTTGCTGGCGATGGCAGGGGTCAACCCAGGGAGTTCCGTGGTGACGGTATCCCGGTCGATGATTCCGAAGAAATTGGCCAACTGTTCGCTGATGTAATCTCGGGAGGAGAGATTCTTCAGCCGGGATTTCTGGGCAAATTCGAGCGAATCAATTGTCTTGGAGGCCCCGAGCGATTCGCCGGACGGCACATGGAGCAGTCGGCAACGGCTGATGTTTTGGGTGTACTCGCCGCGTAGCGGTTTGAGCAGGACATCGAGATGGATCACCAGATCCAGACCGGCCTTTTGAGCCAGCCGGACATTGTCGGACGAGTCGCCTTCGCCGAGAAACACGATTCCCGGCCGCCACAGCGGCAGGGAGTCGCCGGCGGATTCGATCAGTTGAACAAACTCTTCGGAGACGGTTTCGACGCTTCCCGATTCGGCGGTGACATCCGTCATCGCTCGACCGAAGTCGCCCTGGATGTAACGTTTTTCCAATTCTTCGCCCAGGATGGTGGCCACCATTCCCAGGGTGTTGGTAAGGCTCGTCTCGGCTTCTTCGCTCAGCATGGTCACGTCGAGGGCGGCAAGTCTGGCGGCCGGGGTCACGGGGGCGGCCGGGGCGGCGGCGCGACCCCGTGCACGGCCGGAGCCCATCATCATCATTTCCTGTTCGTACATCTCGTCCATGCCGTCCATGTCTTCCATGCCGTCCAAGTCATCCATTCCCGGTCCACGACTGCCGCCGGGGCCGCGACCGCCGAAGTCTTCTTCCATCCCATAGTCTTCCATTCCGGCTTCCATCCCGCCATCGCCGAACCCGCTGCGTCCGGCTGGATTGACATCACCGATCGGTTGCGGATCCCTCGCGTCGCCGCGCACGGCGTACGAGATGCCCCACCGCAATTGCCAGGTCGGGCGTTTCATCAGGGGGCTGTACTTGACCAGTTGAAGCTGGTTCTGGGCCGATTCGTACTCGGCGACGATGTGGCCGAAGTAAAGCCGCATCGCCAATTCGTGTTTGCCCTTGGCGTAGGCCACGATGGCATCATTGAGCAACACGGGGCCGGATTGGACCGGCGGCGCGGCGGCGGGATCCGCCAAGGTCGCGAAATTCGTCGATTGAAACGCCGAAGTCAGGGCGTCGGACAGCCGCGCGGCGACCAAGTCTTGGGTGGACATGCCGCGTCCCGACCGGGAGCGTCCCCCAGGACCCGACGATCCGTACATGTCGTAGTCGTATTCCTCCATGCCCATTTCCATATCCATCTCGTCTTCGTACCCCTCCATCCCCATCTCGTCCTCATAGCCTTCGGTTTGGGCATGTGCGGGGGGGGCGGTGCAGGAGATCCCGGCCAGGGCGATCGCGATCACGACCAGTGGCATGGCCGCGATCTTGGGCAAACAAAACAGGTACCCGAACCGTTGCGGAACGTTCATCAAAAGAGTAGCCATTTGCGATCTCGTCAGAAGTTGCGACGAAGGAGACGGCCGACCGTCCCTCGTCTGCGGGGCTGAAGTCTGCGGGGCAGTGCCACGATTGACGCGTTGTAATGGGTGCGTCAATCGGCTCAAAAGCGGTTGATTTCTCAACCGCAATTGCCAGTTACAGCGTATCATAGACGCCTTCAGCGGCGAGTGTTGCATCTCCACCAAGTTGGGAGAATGTAAAAAAGTTTCGCAATGTGCAAAAAAACACCCCCCTCGGTGGGAACCAATCGCCAAACGATCAGTCGAAGTCAAACCTGAGGACTGGGCATCGAGCGGAACGTGCGGGGCTCTGAACCCGCGCGGGGTGTGCCGACCTTCCATCATTTAGGAATTCACCGGAACGAAATGGGATCACGCCGGCGATCAACGAAGGACAGCAACGCGAGCAATCGGTCGCGTCGGTTGGATGCTGGAGTATCCCAGCAGGCCGGTGGCGACGAATCAGCCACTGGCGAACGCGAATTGAAGAATGAGCGGTCCACACGCCGTCGGCGTCGACTGATTTTTGAAAGTCTCGGTCAGCGTCGGTTGCTGGCGGTCATCAGCGGGTCGGTCTACCACGACCTCGACGGCTCGATGCGGCCGGATCCGTCGGAAGTCCGGCTCGATTCGCGACTGGCGTATATCGATTCCAACGAGAACGCCAACCTGGACCCGGGCGAAACCTACGCGATCGGCGATGACCAGGGCCAGTTCCGGTTCGACGATCTGCCGGCCGGGACGTATCCGGTGCGGCTGTTCGACGGTTCGCAACAGCAACGACAAACCTTTCCGGTGGGCGCCGTGCAGACGCCGTTGCCGGCGTCGTTTCAATCGCCCATCGACGCGATCCTGGCCGGCAATCAGCTCGGCGTGTTGACCGAGAACGCGCTGCTGCAGGTCGATACCGCCGGCACGCGAACGTCGCAGGTCCCCTTGGGCTTTACCGCGACGGCTCTGGTCACCGCCACCGCCAACGGCCCGACCGGTGGGGTTTCGGCGTCGATCATCACCGGCACCTTCGCCGAAGTCGGACAACAGCGATCGGGCATCTGGTTGGTGCCGGCCGGTGGCGAAGGTCCGCGTTTGATTCAATATTCGGCCGACCCGCGTGCGTTCGCAGCCCCCCAATCCGCCGTCGGAGCCGATGGCAATGGCGTGGTGATCGCCGCCGGCAGCGAACAGGGCGACCCAGGCACGATCCATACGCTGCGGATCACGCCGTCCAGCTCCGGCGACATGCCGGTTTACGCACAAGTCACGCCGACCCGTGTCACCGTCCCGGCCAGCACCCAAGTGCTCGCGTCAGTCAACTCGATCGATCTGTCGGCGTCTCCCGGGGAAGTCGGCAGCCGCAGCGTGATGGCGTGGCCCCAGGTCGCGACGACCGGCTCGATGGTCGCCGGCGAGGACGGCTCCACGCCGGCACTCAAGGCGACGCTGTGGAGCAACGAAGCGGCCAACTGGATCTCCGGCACCGAAACGGTGATCGTCGGCGCGACGGAGTTGATCAGTTTCGATGATGCCGTGGGACTGTTAGCGGTGCGTTATTCCGAAGGCGACGTGGGGATTCTGGATGTCGACGCCGGCTTCGCCCCCCTGCACCGCTTCGCCCCCATGCCCGGCCCCTCCAGTTTCATCCCCGGACAGGAAGCCATTGCGACGGTCACAGCACGCGATTCGGGCTTTGTGCTGTTGCTACACGACATCCGCGACGGCGAGCTTTTGACGAGCCTTCCGATCGAGACCGAATCGATGGGCAATCCGGTCGGCATCGTCCCCGGCCCCTCGCTGGATTCGCTCTTCCTGCTCGGTGACTCCGGAACCTCGTCGGTCAAGCTGAAGCAACCGGTGGCGCACCGAGTCGTGGTGGAGCGTGAAGACGAACAGGTCGAGATCGAATTCGGCGTGCAAGTCGATGGGCAGAACGACCATCCGAACGTCCCCGATCGATACAACGCGTCGATCCGCGAAGACGCGACGTTGGAAATCGACGCGTCCGAAATCGCCGCGTTGGTTGCCGACGCCAACCGAGACAGGCTGATTTCACTGATCGTCGAAGAACCCGCCCACGGTTCGGTCACGCTCCGTCCCGACGGCGGCCTGAAGTACCAGCCCGACGCCGACTACAACGGCATCGACTCCTTCGCCGTCCGGTTCCACGACGGACAAGCCCCCTCCCAGCCGATTCAATTCAGCGTCTCGATCACCGCCCAACCCGATCTGCCTCGGGGCATCCGGTTGCTCGGCGAAGGTGTCCCCGAGCATGCCCAAGGCCGATACGAAGTCGGTGCGCTCCACATCGATGACGCCGATATCAACAACGACTACGACCTGGAAGTCTACGACCCGCGTTTCATGATTGAAGACGGCACGCTGGTGTTGGTCACCGGAGGCTTGGATTATGAGGTCGAACCGGAGATCTATCTGCTCGTGGCCGGATTCGACCGCGACGCCGGACAGTACTTCAGTCACGACCTGGTGGTCCCGGTCCTGGATGAAAACGATCCGGTCATGGATCTGATGGCGTACTACACGATGGTGATGGAGAACGACGAACAAGCGTTCGTGGCCGAATTGGAAGCATTCGACCAGGATCGCGGTCAGACCATGACCTTTTCGGTCGATGACGAACGATTCGTCGTCCACGGGGACAAACTTTCGCTCAAGGAAGGTGAATCGATCGACTACGAAGCCGAATCCGTGGTCGTTCTGACGGTCACCGCCAGCGATAATGCGGGAAGCACCACGTCGACCGAGCTGCGCGTCCCGATCGTGGATGTCCCGGAAGCGGTCACTGAAATCACCTTGTCCAACCAAACCGTGATGGAACTCGAATCGGGGGCGGAGGTCGGGGACGTTCATCTCGATGGTCTCGCGGCCGCTGATAGTTACGAACTGACCGTCGACGATCCACGTTTCGAAATCGTCGGATCGAAGCTGAAACTTCTGGACGATCGATTCGTCCGCCGCTCCGCCGCCGAGCAGATCGAACTGACGATTACCGCCCAAGACACCTCGGCCGTTTTCGATGCCGTCACTGCCACGTTTGTGATCGAAGTCCTGGAGAACGAAACGCCGTTCCACAACGATGACAACCCCTACGACGTCGACGGCAACGGCACCGTTACGCCGCTCGATGCACTGGCCATTATCAATTACCTGAATATTTATGGTCCCGGTCCGGTCGGACCCGGTGACCCCGGCTACGGATACGACGTCAACGGTGATGGCCAAGTCACCGCGCTGGATGCGTTGCTGGTCATCAATATTCTCAACACGCTCCAGAATGGCGGAACGGTCGGCGGTAGCAACCACAGCCCCGCGACCGGGCAAGACGCAGGTGATTCCAACGACCAAGAGACCGCTGAGAGTTCTCCTGTCGACGGCGCCCCGTCCGGCTCGCCCTTGCAAAGCACACCCTTGGTCGACGCGCCACAGGCTGACCCATCACTCGGCGGCGAAAACCAGAACACCAGCGGCCCGATCAACGATGCACCGGCCATCGCCGGCAGCTCGGCGAATCGATCCGCTTTCATCCCCACAGGTGACGCGACGTTGACGCATCCGCAAACGGTCCGAGCAACCGATTGGCTTCACGAGATCCGAGATGAAGACCAAAACCCCGAGCTGACCCGTGCCATCGACGAGCTGATCACGTTGCTCGATGAGTCGGACCGGTAGGTCACGCTGTGCGTGACGCCCGGCATGCACAGCATGCCCTACCGGCATGCACAGCATGCCCTACCGGCATGCACAGCATGCCCTACCGGCATGCACAGCATGCCCTACCGGCATGCACAGCATGCCCTACCGGCATGCACAGCATGCCCTACCGGCATGCACAGCATGCCCTACCGGCATGCACAGCATGCCCTACCGGTTAAATTCGAATCGGGCCAGAGCGCTCGCAGATCAGGGCGTCTCGGAAGTCTTGCCCAGGATCACCGACAGGTACGGTCGTTTGGCATCGGCGAACAGCCACGGTTTGACGCGGTAGCGAATCCGAGTCTTCTGGTTGGCTTTCATCCAGAACGTCCGCTCGACTTCACGACGCAGCTCGACGGATTTGTCCAGCTTTCGTTTCAAGCTGGATGCCCGGGGCATATCCGCCCAGAGTACGATTTCCAGCGTCACGCCGGGTTCACGCAGCTTCGACACCGCTTCGGAAATCAGTTGGACGGCGTGCAGGCTGAGTTTTCCAGTGGCCGAGTCTGGCGGCTCGAACGAATCGAACACGACTTGGTCTTCGATCTTCGGCAGCGAGTCCAGATCCAACTGCGATTCCAGCTCGGTGAGAAATTTTTGGAATTGCTCTTTCTCGCGGTCGATGACCCGCTGGTGTTCGTTGACGTCGTCGGGGCCGACATGCTTGTCCGACTTGTCCTTCATGTTTTCCGCCAAGGCATAGATCGGCTTTTGCGCTTCTTGCTGAATCACCTCGTTGGAGCGACTGCCACTGAGATGACCGGGTTGGCCGGAGCTTGAGAATGCGTTGACGAACGAACCGGTGCCGGAGTGCATGTTTGCCCCGGTCTGCTCTTTGGCCAACGAATTGAGCACGATAAAAAACGCCAGCAGCGCCGTCATGGTGTCGCCGAACGAAACCAGGTACGCCTTACTGGGAACGCTCGGCGCCAGTTTTTTCCGTTTGCTCATCGGTTGCCCTCGTATTTTTCAATCACGATTCGAACCATTCGCGATGTCACGTTGTCGGCGACACTGGTTCCGATTTGTCCCGGACGGGCGCGCTCGACGTGGTACAGATGATCTGCCAGTGCACAGACCCGCTGGTCCATGTCACGGTCCGAGATTTCGAACGTGCAGTGAATGCTGAGCGACCTCAATTGAGCAGACAATTTGGCGGCGACCTGCGTCCCGCGTTGGGTGAGTTTCAGATTGCGATCGACCAGTTTGTCCAAGGGCATTTCAAAGGCGTAGGACTTCATGACGTCCTTTTGGCTGGCCTGGTCGCTGATCGCTTCCAAACCGCGTCCGATCGCTTTGGTGGTCATTTCTTTTTCAATCGGCGGCATTTCGCTGCCCTGCATCGCGATCCGGGCCGCCCGCGGACGGATCCGTTGGCTCCACGAGTTTCGATCCAACTTGTCGTGCTCATGGCCCGCCACGCCCGTCGCTCCGGCTGCACCGAATACGCTGGCGGTGACTTTTTCAAACCGCTCCGGTTCGGTCGTGGCAAACGTCAACAGCAGAATAAAGAACGTCATCAACAACGTGATCACGTCGCTGTACGTCATGAACCACGCCGGGATGTCTTCCGGCGGGTCGTCTGGGGTATCGTTCGCCATCGGACTAAGCCTTTGCCAGAATCGATCGGCGAGATTTCGGAGACAGGAACCCGAGCAGTTTTTCTTCGACCACGCGGGGACTCTCGCCTTCACCGAGCAAGGCGATGCCGCGAATGATCAATTCACGAATCATCGTTTCTTCTTGGTTACGCGTTTCCAGCTTCCCGGCCAACGGAATACAGACCACGTTGGCGATCAACGCTCCATAAAGTGTTGTCAACAACGCGGTCGCCATCCCGCCACCGATCTTGCTGGGGTCATCCAACGAGCGAAGCATCTGGACCAGTCCGATCAGGGTGCCGATCATGCCGAACGCGGGTGCGGCTGCACCGGCCGAGTCGACGATCTTCTTGCCCGTCACGTGCCGTTGCTCGATATACGCCAGTTCGGTTTCGAGCGTCCGCGCGACGTCTTCGGCCGGGACGCCGCTGATCAGCGATTCCAATCCCCGCCGCATGTAGTCGTCCTTGATCTCGGCGGCTTGATCTTCCAATGCTAGCAAGCCGTCTTTGCGAACGACTTCGGCGAACTTTTTGAATTGGGCGATGGTTTCCTGGGCGCTCGGCAGCTTGAACAGGAAGCACTTCATGATGACCCCGAAGGCGCCGAGGTTGTTCTTCAGTGGGAAGTTGATCAGGGAGGCTGCCGTCGCACCCCCGAACACGATCATCATGCTGGGGGGATCGATGAATGGCCCCAGGCCGCCTCCGCCCATCGCGATCGAGGCCAGAATCAAACCGAACCCCAGGATCAGTCCGATGATTGTTGCGATATCCATTACAGCCGAGTTCTCCCCCGCGACACCGATTTGCCGCCCCTTAGTGTTCGCAGCCAGGGCCCGTGCGGAGGCACACTGGTCTGCGTTGGAATCGAGTATCAAAACCGTCTTTCGATTCTTAGTTCACCGGTAGAGATCGACCGAATTGCCATCGACTCAGCCCCACAGGATGGCCTAATTGAGGGAACACCCTCACCGACAGACGGCGCCGAGACGGGGTTTCGCCAACATTCTCCGCAACTTGTCCTTAACCCGGACAGCTTAACAGGCCGATACAAACGGCATGTCTGGAATATTTTACCAAATGGACCTGTTGGGCTCGGCCGTCAACGCTTCGGAAAAAAGCCATCGCGTTGTCAGCCAGAACATCGCTAATGTGAACACGCCTGGCTACAAGACCAAGCGTTTGGAGTTTGAGCGTTTGTTGGCTCAGCTTCAATCCTCCGAGGCCAAGGACGGGGCTGGCACCGAATTGCCGGTCAAGGATTTGGAGGGATTGGAAGAGCGGGTGGACGGAAACAATGTCAACTTGGAGAAAGAAGTGGCGGAACTGAAGGAGAACGCATTGGCGTTTCAGGCCTTTTCGCACCTGCTGGCGTCCAGGGTTTCCACCATGCGGCGTGCCATTTCGGGCTAGGGGTGGTTTTGAGAGTTACCCCGACAATCAAACACAGTGACGAAGGAACGCATTGATGGTTCGATTTCCAACGATTGACATCGCCGCTTCCGGCCTCGCCGCCGAGCGGTTTCGGATGGAGGTGACGGCCAACAATATCGCCAATGCCGGCACCACGATGACGGACACCGGCGAGCCCTACCGTCGACAAGCGGTGGTGTTCGCCGCGGGTCTGGATCACGCCCATGGAAAACATGGCGGTGCGGCGATGCACGGGGTCGAAGTGGTCGGCGTCGAAGGCGACAGCAGCGAATTCCCGACGCTGTACAACCCGGCGCACCCCCACGCCGACGAGAACGGTTTCGTGAAACTCTCCAACGTCAAGATTCCCGAAGAAATGGTGGACCTGATCACGGCCAGTCGCTCCTACGAAGCGAACTCCAAAGCGATCAGCGTCTTCAAAGAGATGGTCGAACAAACGCTCACACTGCTCCAAGGAGGCCAGTGATGTCTGCCCTGCCCCCCATCGGCCCGAATCCACTGGCCACCAATCCCGTCACCACGACGGGGGCGCCCAACATCGCCTTCCCCACCGCGGCCGAAAAGCCCGAGGCGGGAGATCGCAATCTGTTCATGGACCTGATGGCCCGTGCCAACGAAGACCAGGTCCGTTCCGAAGCAGCGATCCAGGGCCTGGTCTCGGGTGAAAACCAGGACGTCCAGCAAGTCGTCATGGAGGTCGTCAAGGCCGAGATGTCGTTTCAGGTCTTCATGGAAGTCCGCAACAAGATCGTCGATTCCTACAACGAACTGATGCGTATGCAATTCTAGTGCTCTGCGGCCCACCACCCTGCAGCTTTAGACGACCTTCGTGTTACCTCCCAAACGCGACTTTCGCTTGTTTGATTTGCCTTGAACGTTATCCAGCCCTACATCGATGCCCTCCTGAATATCTGGCGGCATAGCTCTCCTTCAGCAAGGATCGGAATCCTGCTGTTGGCGGTGCTGTGTGTGGTCACCGTTGGGGGCGTCGGCTACTGGTCTGTCCAACCCAGCTACGTCGTGCTGGTCAGCCAGGCCGAAGGGGACCAAGTCGACCGCGTGATCAACGCCTTGGACAAGGCCGGGATTGATTACCAACTCTCCGGAGCCGGCGGGAACCTGTTGGTCGACAAACGCGATTTCGCCAAAGCCCGCTTGCTGGCGCGGACCAATGGCGTTGCCGACGCCGGGGCCGTCGCCGATCTGCCCATGGGTGGTGCGTTCGGCAGCCCCACCGAACGCCGCAACCGAGCTCGCTTGCAAAAACAACAAAGCCTCGCGTCGACGATCAAGAAACTGGACATCGTCGAAAACGCCGACGTGCACCTAAACATCCCCGACAAGGGCCCGTTCGAGCGCAAAACCTCGCCGCCCTCGGCCAGCGTCATGCTGACCCTGCGTTACGGAGCCCGGTTGAACGAGCAACAAGCCGCTTCAATCGCCTCCTTTGTCGCCTATGCCGTCGAAGATCTACGCCCCGAAGCCGTTCAAATCACCGACCGAGACGGTCGCAGCTATACCGTGCCGGACGAACAGGCACAGCAAATCGGTAGCCAAGTCGAGTACATCGCCGAGGCCGAACGCAAACTGGCCCACAAGGCCGAATCGCAACTGCTGCAGTTTCTTGGCTACGGCAACGCCAGTGTCCAAGTCAGCTTGGACATGACGTTCACCCAGGGTTCGACCAAAACCACCAAGTACGACGCCGACGGCGCCGTCCCTAGCCAAGAAGACTTGATCTCCGAAACGACCACCAACACCGCCCCGGCCGCCGTCGGTGCCGCGGGGGTCGCTTCGAATTTGAATTCACGCAGGGGGGCGACCGGCACCAGCAACATTCTCAACAAGACCGAAAACGTCAAAACCAGCTACCTGGTTCCGATCACCGAAGAAACCCAGGCCAACTCCACGCCCGTCCGCAATTTCCTCAGCGTCAGCGTCCTGGTCAACTCCGAAGCCAACGGCATCAAGGGCGAAGACGGCACGTTGACGACGGGCCTGGACGAAAAAGTCACCGCGATTGTCAAGAATGCTGTCGGTTTTCGGGACGACACCGACACCATTTCTGTCGAAATCCTGCCATTTCCCGAGCCCTTGCTCACCATGACGGCTCCTGAAAGTACGTTTGACTGGACCAAGATCACGTCGATTGTTGAAAAGGCATCACTTGCGATTGCTGCCCTGCTGGCCTTTGTGTTAGGCCTGATGTTGCTCCGCCGCTTCGGACCGGCCAGCAAACCGGGTGGCATCGGAGCCGATCAACAAATCGATGGTACCCGCCTGGAAAACGTCAGCGAATTGTCCCGGATGATCAAAGAAAACCCCGAAGTGTTTGCACAGGTCGTTCGATCTTGGTCCGGAGCCGATTCCGATCGAGATTCCGATAAACGCAACGCCGCGTGACCACAGGAGGGTTGGCAACGATGAAGATGATGTTGACTCGGCCCGAGCGTCTCGCGCTGCTCTTGCACCTGATGGGGGACGAGGCCACCGAGATGGCCCGGCAAGACCTCTCCGGCGAAGCCTTGGAGGAACTGGATCAGGCACTCAAGGACTTTGAGTCCTATCCGCCCAGCCAGGAAGAAGTCGATATGGTCCTCGGCGATTTTGAAGACTACTTCCACATGGCCCTGCAGACGGTCGACAAAAAGCTTTCCACGCCGGAAGACGAGCAGCAGGACGACGACGACGGCCCCAAGATCCTGCAGATCGCCGAAGAAAGCTTTGACGTCGAAATCGAACCGACCAAACGCTTCACACCGCCGAAACTGACCGGCGACACCGTTCGCGATCTCAACTTGATGCACCCCTATCAAGTCGCCCAAGCGCTCAAGAACGAAAACCCGGTCGCGACCGCGATCGTGCTGCGAAAACTGGCCAACGAACACGCCGCGAAAACTCTCGAATTCCTGCCCGAAGCCGTCCGCCCCAACGTGTTCCTGCAACTGGCCCAACCGCTGTCCGTTACAACGTTGATCCAAGAACGCATTCTCAACAAAGCCCTGCAGCTGTCGCTCCAGGTCGAAGAGCGTGAGACCGAACAGGAAACCACCTCCCAGATGGCGAACCTGATGCGTTCGCTGCCCAGGGCGCTGCGCAAACCGATGCTCGACGAACTGGAAAAACGAGACAGCGACCTGGCCGAAACCGTTCGAAATCAACTCTACCGCTTCGAAGACATCGAGAAACTCGGTGACCGCGACCTGCAAAAACTGCTCGGACAATGCCAAACCGATGCCCTGGTCTGTGCCCTCCAGCAGGTCGATGAATCATTGCTGACGTTCATCTTGTCCAACATGTCCAAGCGGGCCAAAGAGTCGCTGCAAGAGGAAATGGAATTCAAGACCAACGCGACCGAAGAGGAGATCATGGAGGCACGGGGCTCGATTGCCAAAATCCTGGCCGGCCTGTGCGAAGCCGGGGAGGTGAAAATCGATTGACATGGCTGTGATCCAAATCCCCTTCGATCAATCCTTGGCCAACGTCACCGTCGCACGCGGACCACTTGCGATGCCGTCGACGAGTGCCGCGACGAATGCACCGGCACCCTCCAAACCGAACGACCGGTCCGCGGAGGAGTCCCGCGACGACATCGCCGCCTCCGCACTGAAGACCCTGCACTCAATCGAGCAACAACTGCAGCGCCTCGACGCCAAACTCGATGAAGAGTTTTCGTCGATCGGTGTGCAGCTGACCGCGGCGGCGACGCAGTTGGCCAAACAGGCCCTCGGCAGCGACAGCAGCCTTGTCGAAGAACGGGTCGCCCACTTCGCAAATATCTTGCTTCGCCAAGTGCACCCCAGCCAATCCGCGGTCATCTTCGTGAACCCGGACTGTGTCACGCCGCTGGAATCCTGGTTGTCCCAAGTGGAGTACGAGGCGATCGAGATTCAGGCCGATGCCACGGTCCCGCCGGGCGACTGCCGAATCGAATCCAACGGCAAGGGGTTCCTCGCTTCACTGGAATCCTTCCTCGACGCCGCGGGAAAACAGCTGTCGACGATCAGAGGGGACGCCTAGCATGCTGACGTCGACGCTGCGAAACGACCAATGGCTTCAAACGACCGGGCGATTGCAAAGCGTCGAGGGCCGGATGTGCGCGACCATCGATGCCGGACTCGGTGAGCTGGTGCAAATCACCTCGTCAACCGGCCAGAGCGTGTTGGCCGAAGTGATCGGGTTCAACGACGATAAAGCACAGTTGATGCCGTATCATTCCGGTGTCGATTTCCAACGTGGCAACGTGGTGGTTTCCACCGGCAAACGCATGCGTGTCCCCGTCGGTCGCCAACTGCTCGGACGTGTCATCGATTCGCTGGGACGCCCGATCGATTCACTCGGTCCGATCCATTGCGACGCGACGGCCGAACTGCACTTTGAATCACCCGATCCACTGACACGCCCGCTGATCCGCCAACCCTTCGTCACCGGCATCCGGTCGATCGACGGGTTGCTGACGATGGGCCAGGGCCAACGGGTCGGATTGTTCGCCGGCAGCGGTGTCGGCAAGAGCACGTTGCTGGGCGAGATCGCCAAACACGCATTGTGTGACATCAACGTCGTCGCCATGATCGGCGAACGGGGGCGAGAAGTCCGTCCCTTTATCGAAGACACACTGGGAAAAGAAGGCCTGGCCCGATCGGTCGTCATCGTCTCGACCTCCGACCAGCCGCCGTTGGCCCGGATCCGCGCCAGCGAATCCGCCGTCGCGATCGCCAGTTGGTTTCGCTCGCAGGGCATGAACGTCTTGTTCATGCTGGACAGCCTGACCCGTTTGGCACACGCACAACGCGAACTCGGACTGCTGCTCGGCGAACCGCCCACCTCACGCGGTTACACCCCCAGCGTGTTCCAGAAGATGGCCCAGTTGCTCGAACAGCTTGGGACCAGCGACAAGGGCGTCATCACCGGTTTGCTGACGGTGCTGGTCGATGGCGACGACATGAACGAACCGGTCGCCGATTCGGCGCGGGCCATCCTGGATGGACACATCGTCCTGGATCGAAAACTCGCCCACGAAGGCCACTTTCCCGCGATCAACGTGCTCAAGAGCGCCAGCCGGTTGTTCAAAGAGGTCACCGACAAACCGCATCAGCAACAAGCCGCCAGCATCCGACGGGTGTTGGCAAAATACTTCGAAGTCGAAGATCTGATCCAAATCGGCGCCTACCAAAAAGGCGCCATGCCGGATTCCGATCGCGCGATCGAGACCTACCCGGAAGTCAACCGGTTCTTGCGACAGGCCATGGACGCACCGAGCACCTTGGCGTCGACCCAAGCCGGTCTCGGTAGGTTGCACCAACTGATCGGGCAGCCGCAATGAGCGAATTAAAGAAAAAGATCGATCGAATTCGCCGCATTCATTCGCTGGAAACCAGTCAGTTGAATGTATTGATCGGAGAACTCGCTCGCCTCGACGCGATGTTGGCGTCGCAGCAAAAACGACTGGATGAATTCGAAACGCTAAAACGGCAGGGGCTGGAAATCAACCAGGTCTGTTCGGTCGAATCGCTCACGCAAACCAATCTCTGGATCGACAGCATCGATCGTTCCATCAAAATCGTCCGCGAAGCCCTCTCCAAATGCGAATCCGAGCGTGCCGAGGCGCGGTCGCGTGTGATGGATCAACGCACGCGGGTTCGCGGGCTGGAGATCCTGATGGACCAGCGAAGGCTCGAATTTGATGCAGACGCCATGACGCAACAAATGCTATTGGCAGATGAAAACGCGCTTAAAAAATATGCAAGGAATTAGAACATGAAAGCGATCATTACGGCGATGATGACCTGCGCCGTCATTTTCGGCTTGTCTGCCGGTGCAACCCAGTTCCTGCTCAAAAAGACGCCCGCCGATCTGGAAGCCACCGACTCGGCCGATCCGAACGAACCGCGGGGTGAACTCGCCGCCGACGAAGCGATCGATCCCCAGGGGGAGGCCGTCCCCGTCTCGTTTCGCCCCGATAACAACGTCTCGGTCGAAGCCGTGCTGCAGATGAGCGACTCGATCAAACGCATGGAACAGGAACTCGCCGAACGCGAAGAACGCGTCAAACGCGATGAAATGAGGGTCAAATTGATCTTCGATGATCTGGCCACCGAACAGGACGAATTGCGTGCGTTCAGCGAAGGCATCGACACCAAATTGGACATGCTGAGCCGGATGACCGAAGAATTGAAATCGACCTTGTCCGACGTCGAACAGCAAAAAACGGAACTCGAAAAACTGACCAAGAAGGCGGACACCAAGAAGGTCAACACGGTGTCCAGCGCCGACACACAGGCCGATGAAGTCAAAGGCTGGTTCGAAGGCCTGCAACCCGAACAGGCCGCCGAATACATTCGCGAATTTTCCAACAACGGCAAGATGGGCTTTGCCGCCTCGCTGCTGCAGAAGATGCCCGACCGCCAAAAGTCGAAGATCCTGGGCGCCATGAACGACCCGATCCTGGTCGACCAGTTAATCGAAGCACTGACAAACAAATAGCAACCGGATCCAAGGATGGAAATTGAAGACGTCGTACTGATCGGTCGTGAGTTTTTCGCGATGGCGTTGCTGCTGACCGCGCCGGTCGTCGTGGTCAGCCTGGTCGTCGGCTTGCTGATCAGCATCGGCCAAACCGTCACCAGCATCCAGGAACAAACGCTCTCGTTCGCACCACGGATCGTTTGCGTGGTCTTCGTGCTGATCTTCATGTCCAACTGGTACCTCGTCACGCTTCAGAACTACACGCTGGGCTTGATGACACAAATGGTCGAATTTGTGAAATGACCAGCGACGTTGTCCTGTTTCTCTTGGTGCTCGCCCGCGTCTCGGTCTTCGTCGCGTTTTTTCCGCTGTTCAGCAAAAAACAACTTCCCAACCAAGTCAAAGCGGGACTGGCAACGGCGCTGTCCGTGTTCTGGCTGGCCGATGCCAAGAACGTGATGCCCCAACTGTCACTCGACGACGTCGGCAGCTTGCTGTTCCTGTTCCTGGTGTTCAAAGAGATTTGTATCGGCTTGTTGCTCAGCCTGGTGCTGGGGCTGTTCTTTTGGCCGGCGCGAATCGCCGGGTCCTACATCGCCCAGGAACTCGGGCTCTCCCTGGCTGCGATCAGCGATCCGGGCAGCCAAGATTCGTCGACACTGGTCTCACGCGTCTTCGAAGCCTTTTCGATGCTGCTGTTCTTTTCGCTCAACCTGCACCACTTCATCATCCTCTCCCTGCACCTTTCGTTCAACGAGACGATGACCCGGGTGGGCCTGCTCGAATTGCCCACCGAAGAATTGGTGGCGGCGTTCAATCGGACCAGCGATTACGGGCTGTTGATCGTCGCGCCGTTGCTGGTGCTGCTGATGCTGGTCACGTTGGTCCTGGCATTCCTCAATCGCGCCGCGCCGGCGATGAATCTGTTTTCGGTCGGCATGTCGATCCGCGTCGGCTTCGGCGGGCTGTTGCTGTTTTTGTTTTGCCCGATCCTGTTCGGTGCGATCGAGATTTATTTCTATCGCGTGCAAGAAGACATCGAATACCTGATGCAATCCTTGTTGGGGTGATCGATGGCCGAGAATCAAGATCGCGATCAGAGGACCGAGGAAGCAACACCGCAGCGGCTGCGCAAAGCCCGCGAGGACGGCCAAATCGGGTTCAGCGCGGAACTGGTCGGCGGAGTGATTCTGGCGACGACCGCGTTTTTCTACTGGTCATTGGGGGATTGGTTCTTTGGCACCATCACGGGATCCATCGAACACCGCATGACCGAATTTGAGGAAGTGGTGGTCGATCCCCGTTTGCTGGTCAAAGCCTTCATCGACGAAACCCTCCGGATCGGTGCGGTCGTGATGGCGATCGTCGCTCCCCTGGGCATTCTTGCGGCGGCCACCGGTCTGCTGCAAACCAGTTTCAACCTCAGCTTCAAACCCTTGGAATTGAACGTCGACAAACTGAGCGTGATCAAGGGGTTTCAGAAAATCTTTTCGATGCAGAGCGTCGTCCGCGGAGCACTTTCGCTGGCCAAAGCCGCCGTTATCGTCGCCATCGCCGTTTTTGTCGGTCAGTCAAAGATCGACCAGATCACGACCTCCGGATTCGGTTCGATTCAAGAACTGATGTTCTTTCTCGGCGGACTGTTGGTCCACTGCTCACTGGCCATTGCCGCCACGATCACCTTCATCGGCATGATCGACTTGGGATTCCAAAAATGGAAACACCTGGAAGACATGAAGATGAGCCGGCAAGACATCAAAGAGGAGCATAAATCGTCCGAGGGTGATCCAATGGTTCGGGCACGGATCAAACAACTGCAAGCCGAAATGGGGCGCAAGCGGATGCTTTCGGACGTGCCCAAAGCATCGGTCGTCATCACGAACCCGACCCACTTCGCCGTCGCGGTTCAATACGACCGCGACAACATGGAAGCACCGATCGTGATCGCCAAGGGGGCGGACTTCGTGGCGAAAAAAATCATCGCGATCGCCAAAGAAAATGGCGTCCCGGTGGTCGAGCGAAAACCGGTGGCGCGATTCCTGTTCAAGAACGTCGAAATCGGCAACCCGATCCCGTTCGAGCTGTACCAGGCTGTCGCCGAAATCCTGAACTTCGTCAATCGCATGCGTTCGGCGATCTAGCGATCTGTCTCGATTGAAAGAAGGCGCCTGCCCGCAATGGCGCGGGCACAAGTGTTGGTGTGCAGGCT
>NZ_JANZKV010000325.1:0-2068 GCF_025060895.1 Stieleria sedimenti
CCTGCACACCAACACTCATATCCGAATCATTCGTCCCTGACCCCTTTTTCGTTTGGGCCGGTTAGTTTATCGAATCGCCGCCGTGGTTTGTCGACGGAGGCCGAAATCAGGTGAAGAACCCCAACCGCACGACATGCTGAACAATCTGACCACTGAAGCCCGAAATCCTGAATCGAGCGAAATTGATTCGCTGTCGGCATTGGAAATCGTTCGGCTGATGAGCCGCCAAGATGCATTGATCGCTGCCGCCGTGGCCGCTCAAGCGGAGTCGATCGCCGCAGCGATCGACGTGATCGCTGATCGCTTTCGCAACGGGGGACGGTTATTGTACATGGGGGCGGGGACCTCGGGCCGACTGGGGGTGTTGGATGCGAGTGAATGTCCGCCAACCTTCAACACCCCGCCAGAGATGGTGGTCGGCTTGATCGCTGGAGGCGAGAAAGCGTTGACGCGTGCGATTGAAGGCGCCGAAGATCATCCTGAGTTGGGCCAACGCGACTTGGCCGACAAGCGGCTGTCTTATCAAGATGTCGTGATGGGGATCGCGACGAGCGGGCGAACCCCCTACGTGATCGGCGGCCTACGATTCGCAAACCAAGTCGGTGCCTTCACGATCGGATTGAGCTGCAATGCCGACTGTGAATTGAGCCCCCATTGTAAAATCATGATCACGCCGGTCGTCGGCCCCGAGGTGATCAGCGGTTCGACGCGGATGAAGGCGGGGACCGCAACAAAAATGGTGCTCAACATGCTCACCACCGGGGCGATGGTCCGGATCGGTAAGACGTATGGCAATTTGATGGTCGATCTACGTGCCACCAACGAAAAACTGACCATGCGATCCTGTCAAATTGTTGCCGAACTCACGGGTGTTCCACCGCTGGAGGCACGCCGTTTGTTAGACCGCTGCGATGGCGAGGTGAAGACGGCGATCGTCTCTCATTTGCGCGGAGTCACCGCCCAAGAGGCTCGACAACAGCTCTCCGAGTGCGATGGCCATTTACGCCGCGCACTCCAACGAGACGACGCCTGATGCGCCAAGACGACTTGATCCTGGGTGTCGATGGCGGCGGATCGAAGACGATGGCGTGGCTTGCGCGTCGCGATGACCAAGGCGGCATCCACCGAATCGGGGCCGGGCGGTCGGGCCCCTCCAACGCCCGCAGCGTCGGCTTCGATCAAGCGACGGCGAATCTCGACCTCGCCATCGAGGCTGCGTTCGATGATGCCGATCGAGCCCGAATGAAGGTGGCCAGCGCCTGTCTGTCGCTCGCCGGTGCGGATCGCGAGTCCGAGCAAGCCGAAATTCGAAGTTGGGCTCGGCAACGCGGGTTAACGCATCGCTTGACGATTACTAATGATGCGATTCCGGTGTTGTACGCGGCGTCCGATGACGGAGTCGGGATTGCATTGATCTGCGGGACCGGCTCACTGTCAATCGGGCGCAACGCGAACGGAACGACCGCACGGTGCGGAGGTTGGGGCGGATTGTTCGGTGATGAAGGGAGCGGATATCAAATCGGTGTTGCCGGTTTGCGCGCCGTCGCGCGGGCCGCCGATGGTCGCGGTCCCCAAACGAGTTTGCTGCCACGTCTCCTCGAGCGATTTCAAATCGCCAGTCCGAGCGAACTCATTCCGATCATCTATTCCGAACGAATCGATCGCTCTGCGATCGCCGGGCTTGCCCCGATCGTGTTTGCGGCTGCGGAAGCGGGCGATGTCGTTGCGGCAGGCATCGTCGAGACCGCGGCGGCGGAGTTGTCTGAGATGGTGGCCGTGCTGGCGCACCGATTGGGGTTCGCTGATGCTCCGTTTGTTTTTGCCGTCTCGGGCGGTGTGCTGACGCAGCAGCCAAGGTTTGCCGATCGGCTGCGACAGATGCTGGTTGATTCGAATCTGCGGCCGATGTTGCAACCGATCAATGACCCGGTTGCGGGATCGTTGGTCTTGGCCGCAGCCGAGTGAACGGCATGGAAGCGTGCGGAATGACTGGGTGGCTTGTCTTCACTTAGCGGTAGGGCGCGAGCCCTCCGGTCTTTCACGGTGTTTTTGAAACGCGACCGGACGG
>NZ_JANZKV010000325.1:2113-4893 GCF_025060895.1 Stieleria sedimenti
CGACTAAATCGACAGCCTGCTCGCGCCGTTCCGCTAACACCGTTAGAGCCAAAGTAAGTGACATTAGGCTCGCGCCCTACCGCTAGAAATGCTTCGAAGTCTCGGGGCGATTGGATTTTGGAACGGACTCCTCGGCTACTGTTTTGATTCAGTGAGAATCGTTCGATAGCGCTCCGCGGCGCGGTCGTAGGCGGCTTTTGCTTCAGCCCGTTCGGACTCTCGGATTTGACCGCGTTTGGAATTCCAACACGTTTCGACGGCATCGATGCACCATTGGGCACTTTTCTTACTGGCCCGGATCGGTTCGCCGGCGACGTGGACGAAGACCGGGTTGGTGTGAACCGAGGGCAGGATGCGGAGCGCGATCCAAGACGACGCGTCGATCGGGACGGGAATCGAATGTGAAGTCAGCGATCCGTCGGCGACGATTTCGCGTGTCGCGGCGACACGGCCGTTGACGATGACTTCCACCGGCACGCGACGCGAGTCACCGATTCGACAGCGTTCAAGGTGCCAATACGGTTTTTCATCCAAACGCAGTTTTCGAATCCGTTCGGTTTCGTCGGTCGGCGATTCTTTCAACAGCGCCGCGACGTCGAAGGTGACGTTGACGGTTTCGGGTTGGGCCAAATCCAAGCGGCTGGGCGAGTCGGTTGCCGATCGTTTTTGTCCCACACCCAGCCCGTCGACGGCGAAGTCGATGATGTGACTCAGTCCGTCCCCGCAATAGCTGCGACCGTCTTTCAGTCCCGCGATCCAATTTTCGTAGTTGAGAGGATGATCCTCGTCGAGTTGCACATAGATCCGGCCCAAGCCGACGCGGTCGCCATAGATACAGGGGAAATCGGTTTCTCCACTGATCCGGGCGGTCATCCCGCAGTTGAGTGTGTGGTACCAAATGTTTAATTCCCAGATCGCCGGCGTGTCGACGGCGGAGATGAAATCACAAACATCTTCGGTCACGGTGACGATGTATTCGTTGGCTCCGATTCCATCGAATGGAGGCATCTCATAATCGGGCAGCGTATCTGCGGCTCGGCCTCGCCAATCCCCCGCGGCTCCGCCCCAGGGCCGACCGACAAACTTGCGTGATCCGTCGGGCATCTTGTCCGGCAGCGCCAATCCCCATCCACTGTGGCTGTAACCGACAACACCGCCTTGCTGTTTGCCCCACTTGAGCACAGGCAAGGTCCAGCTGGGCCAGTCTTCGAGAACTTTCGTGCCCGGATAGTCGTCTTCGGATAGATTCAGCAGGCACAGGTGACCGGCGTGGGAACTGGGGAATCCGCTGACTTCGACGTCGTAGCGCATCAGGTTGTCTTCGGTTGAAAGCGCAGACGTTTGGCCGTTGAAGAATTCCTTTTGCGTGTACCAGCAGGGGCCCCAACTGAGCACGCAGCCGACGTTGACATCTTCGCCCAGCAGGTGCCGCATCATGTCTTCGGGGCCGACGCCTTCGGTGGGGCTGTCATAATGGGCACAGCCGGCGGCGTGGACATGGTGGTCGCCGGAGTACCAGCGGCGTTTGGCCAGATGGATCCAACGTTTCAGTTGAAACGATTCACGGTGTTGGGCGGTTTCTGGGATTTGAAGACGTCGCCGGATCGGTACGTACTCTGGCCCGCGCGTGACCGAAACGTTGTACTCACCTGGCGGCAGCAAGACCGATTCGCCATCGGCGCGATAGACCTGATGGTGAAAGAAAAAATCGGGCGCCAGCCGCTTGGCGGGGTTGGGGTACACGCGTCCCCGGTCGTCGGTGATCAACAGCGAGGCCGTCGTCGGCTTGCCATCGACATCGCTGATCCCCAGTTGCACGTCAACGGCTCTTTGGCAATCGAACAGGATCGGAACGCTGTTTCGAAACCCGATGTCCTGTGTTCCCTGGCCGACATTGAAGGCGATATTGGCTTCACGTTTCCCGGCATCGCGACTGCCGAGCATCACGATTCGGTATTCAAGGTTCAGGCCGCTGAGTTGTTTTTTCATCGGAGCACGGTTGAGCATGGACAGATCCAGCCAACGGTCTTCGGTTTCACTCGGATCGACCAAGTCTTCGTCGGTACGAGGCTGTTGTCTCGCGCCGCGTCCCTGTTGATAAACCGGTGCGGCGTTGGGGCTGTCGGCGACCAATTCCGCCGTGATGCCGGCTTCGTTGTGGACTTTGACCAAGAAGGCTCGCCAGCCTTGTTGCATCAGCTGTTTTTTGACGGGGCCTTCGGCGACCTTGACTCGGCTTTCGGCATTGATGTGCACCGACGCCAAACACAACGGGTCCAAGGTCGATTGAATGGCGCGGGAAACGTCGGCCGGTGTGTCGAGTTCTCGGGCCAACAGAATCGCGGCGCGTGTCGCCTCGTCAAGCGGTGATCCGGCAAACTCCATCGCTTCGGCCAACCGTGCTGTCGCGGCCAACAGCGGTTGTTTGGGAACACGATGGACGATCGCCAAGTCGTCTTGTCCGTCGGCCAGACGACCCGGGTGCATCAAACAAATTGCGATGCCGATCGCCAGAAGGTTGCGGCTGGAGACGTAGCGTGCAATGTTCATCGAACGTTCCTTGGTCAGGGGACGGAAGGGGGTCAGGGGACGGAAGGGACTGTGGGGTATCATTTTGTAACGTATCCGTCGCTGGAGCGTGCACGACAGGGATTTTCGCGAATCGTGGATTTCAAATTCGTTCTCAAAAAAATGCATTCAGCGGGTAAACTAGAAGAGAGGAATCAGGGATTCAACAATTGTTGGTGTGTAGCCTTTAGGCCAATACCGCTAAGTTGAGC
>NZ_JANZKV010000326.1 GCF_025060895.1 Stieleria sedimenti
CGCTTGCCCGTGCCATTCGGGTCACGCACCCTAAGTTGAAAAAACGATCGCGCGATCAAAAAACAAAAAACCCCGCCGGTTGATGACCGGCGGGGTTTCGTTTTTCATGCGGCGGTTGGCCGGCGGATCAGTTGCCCGAGTCGTCTTTGTTATCTTCGGACTCGCCGACCGAGGCGCTGACGGGTTGTTCCTTCTCTTCGGCCAGGCCGCGGGTCTCGCCGTGGAACTCGAGTCGAACCACTTTGACCTTCTTGCCGTCGGGGTCGATCATCTTTCCGTCTTCGGTCACGGTCATGTCGCCCGGGGCGATGGAGTCACCATCGGAGTTTTCCAGGATCCCTTTGACCACGATCGTGTCCTTGCCTTCGAACGCACCGCGGAGCAGTTCTTCGCTGAGCGGGTCTTCGATCCGTTGTTCGATCGCACGACGCAGCGGGCGAGCACCGTAGTCCAGATCGGTTCCGCGACGAATCAAGAACTCTTTCGCTTCGTCTTGCAGTTCCAGCGCCAATCCGCGGTCGAGCAATCGTTCGCGGACCTTGGAGAGTTCGAAATCGATGACCAGTTTCAAGTCCTGTCGCGTCAGGTGACGGAAGATGATGGTGTCATCCAATCGGTTCAGGAACTCGGGTCGGAAGACACGTTCGATCTGTTCCATCACACGGGTCTTCATTGATTCGTAGCTGGCGTCGGTGTCGGACTTTTGGAACCCGAACGCAGACTCGTTCTTGATCGCTTCGGCACCGGCGTTGGTGGTCATGATCAAGATCGTGTTGCGGAAGTCGACGTTGCGTCCGAACGAGTCGGTCAAGCGGCCTTCTTCCATCACTTGCAGCATCATGTTGAACACATCGGGGTGTGCCTTTTCGATTTCGTCGAACAGCACCACGGCGTAGGGGCGGCGTCGAATCTTCTCGGTCAACTGACCGCCTTCTTCGTACCCGACGAATCCGGGGGGCGCCCCGATCAAACGGCTGACGTTGTGTTTTTCCATGTACTCGCTCATGTCGATGTGCACGAGCGCGTCGCTGTCACCGAACATGTATTCGGCGAGTGCTTTGGCGAGCAAGGTTTTCCCGACACCGGTCGGTCCGGCGAAGATGAATGAACCGGTCGGGCGACGCGGGTCTTTCAAACCACTGCGGCTTCGACGGACGGCTTTGGCAACGGCGGAGACCGCCAGGTCCTGGCTGACGACCCGCTTGTGCAGTTCTTCTTCCATCCGCATCAGCCGCAAGCTGTCTTCGGTCGACAGTCGGGTCAACGGGATGCCGGTCATCTTGCTGACGACTTCGGCGATGACTTCTTCGTCGACGACGCCGTCGGTTTGCTGGCTCTTCTCGCGCCAGTCCTGGGTGATCTGGTCTTTCTTCTTGCGAAGCTTTTCGGCCTGATCACGCAGGTTGGCCGCTTTTTCGAAATCCTGGTTGGCGACCGCGTCTTCCTTTTCTTTGTTCAGCTGTTCGACTTCTTCGTCGATTTCTTTCAGATCCGGCGGACGCGTCATCGTGCGCAAACGAACCCGAGCACCGGCTTCGTCGATCACATCGATCGCCTTGTCGGGCAGGCATCGCGCGGTGATGTAGCGTTCGCTCATCTCGACAGCCGACACCACGGCGTCGTCGGTGATTTGCACGCGGTGGTGCTCTTCGTAGCGTTCACGCAAGCCTTTCAGGATGGCGATGGTCTCTTGCTTGCCGGTCGGTTCGACGATGATCTCTTGGAAGCGTCGCGCCAGCGCGTTGTCCTTTTCGATGTACTTTCGGTACTCGTCCAGCGTGGTGGCACCGATGCATTGAATCTCGCCCCGGGCGAGGGCTGGCTTGAGCACGTTGGCGGCGTCGATCGCGCCTTCGGCTCCACCGGCACCGACCAGGGTGTGGAGTTCGTCGATGAACAGGATCGTGTTCTTGACGCGGCGGACTTCGGTCATGACCGCTTTGATGCGCTCTTCGAATTGTCCGCGATACTTGGTGCCGGCAACCATCATCGCCAGGTCGAGGACCACGATTCGTTTTTCGGCCAGGATTTCGGGGACTTCGCCTTCGATCACCTTTTGGGCGAATCCTTCGACGATCGCCGTCTTACCGACGCCGGCTTCGCCGAGCAGCACCGGGTTGTTCTTGGTCCGTCGGCAGAGGATTTGGATGGCGCGTTCGATTTCGCGTTCCCGTCCGATGACCGGATCCAGTTCGCCCTTGCGAGCCAATTCGGTCAGGTCGCGGCCGAAGCTATCCAGTGCAGGCGTCTTGCTCTTGCCGCTCTTGCCGGACGCGCCGCCCGAACTGCCTTCCTCGGTGCCGCGTCCACCGCGTTCGCCGACTTCGGCACCCTCGAGTCCATGGCCGAGCAAGTTGAGCACTTCTTCGCGGACGTCTTCGAGTTTCAGCCCCAGATTCATCAAGACCTGTGCGGCGACGCCTTCTTGTTCTCGGAGCAGGCCGAGCAAGATGTGTTCGGTTCCGACGTAACTGTGATTGAGATTTCGAGCTTCCTCCATCGAATACTCGATCACCTTCTTGGCCCGTGGCGTTTGCGGCAACTTGCCGACGGTCACCATCTCAGGACCGCTTTGGACGAGCTTTTCGACCTCCAAGCGAATCTTGCGAAGATCGACGTCCAGGTTTTTCAGCACATTGGCGGCGACACCGCTGCCTTCCTTGACCAGCCCGAGCAAAATATGCTCGGTCCCGATGTATTCATGGTTGAAACGCTGTGCTTCCTGGTTGGCCAGTTGCATCACTTTGCGAGCGCGGTCGGTAAATCGTTCGTACATTTGTTGTCTCGTTACCCGGCGGGTTTTGCCAAGTCTGCGCCCCTCGGGGGGGAACACACCTGGGTTGGTCCATTCAAATCAGACGAAGCGTCCAAAGGGGAGCTGAATCCCGCTTTTTGTAACCACGTCAGCCTTGCATTGTTCAAAACTCAGATTGACAGCCGAACTGTCAACTTGGCGATTCGTTCGTCTCGATTCCTCGTCAGTCCCTTATCAGCAAACCGTACGCCATTCCAAGCGAGATCGAGTCACAACGACCGCCTGAGGACACAGCGGCGGAAGGGATCGCCGGCAATCAACCGGCTCACTTCGATTCTATCGGTTTTGTAAATTTTGGGGGATAGGAGTCCCGGCGAAACAACCGCCCTCAAACATGAATTTGAAGCAAAAACGCGGTTTAAATTTTTACGTTTCTCTGGGCCGAATCCGTCGTCACGTTGTCAGTTTCACGGGGAAAGGATCCAAACGCACCGTTTCTCTCGACGCATTCCCGCGTAAAACCCACTCACGCCGCTGTCAAATCGGCAGCATTCCCATCTTCCCGCAACTCCGGGGCCGACCGCTCGCTTGCCTGCTCGTCAGCGTCCCCGTCGGATTCCTCTGCCGTTTCGGCGTCGCGAGTAATCCGAGCCGCTTCGGCATCCATCTCAATCTGCCATCGATCGGCAATCTCCAGCCGCCGCATTTCATCCAGCAGCACGGCCGCACTGCTCACTCTCCCCGTGTGACGATAGAGGCTTGACAACATCAGCAATGCCGGGGGGTCGCGCGGTTCGATCGCCAAAATCCCCAGCAACAGAGGTTCGGTCGCCTCCCAGTCGCCGCGCAGGTAAGCCGCTTGGGCTTCGACAAAACGATCGGGTGCTTCAGTCACCGCTCGTGGATTGATCAATGCTGGCAATTCGCGGAAGCTCTTGACCGTCCAGCAGATCCAGACGCAGATGCCGACCCACCAGGCGGATCGGACCAGCAGCGGATCCAGCCAGGTCGGATAGAAGTGTTTGAGAATCAATAGTGAATTCAAGCCGATACCGAACCCGATCGCCAACGGCAAGGCTGACAACCGACCACGCCACCAGAGCTCGCTGAGCCCCGGCCAGAAACAGGTCAGATAGTTGCGGAATTCCATTTCGTTCTCAGAGAGTTCTGTGAAAGATTTAGGCAATCCGTCGCGATCGTCGCAAGCCGAGCTTCCGCGGGTTTGAGGCGTGTGAGGGGATGCCGCTCAGCAACGAGCGGAAGATAAGTGTCGGATCTCTTGGAGTGGGATAGGCTTCCAGCCTGTCATTTCAGCATCGACAGGCTGGAAGCCTGCTCAATGAAGACGAACGACCAGAGGGCTTGTAAGCCGGGTTCTGTACCGATCGAACGCTTCACCGGACCAGAGCCCGGCGACGTCGATGGTGGCGACCATTTATCTGTGCACGACGATTGCTCGTCGCCTCCATTGCGACCTACCCGGGTGTCGATCGCGAAGCGGACCGCTTCTGCACCCTGTTTGGTCTAGCTCCGGATGGGGTTTACCGAGCCGATCGAGTCACCCCGATCGCTGGTGCGCTCTTACCGCACCGTTTCACCCTCACCACGCATCCGCCAGGGACGAATCCCGCGCGGACCGTTCGGCGGTCTACTCTCTGTTGCACTTTCCCTAGCCTCGCGGCCGGTCGACGTTATCGACCATCCTGTCCTGCGGAGCCCGGACTTTCCTCCCGCCGGTGCAATACCGACGAGCGATCGCCCCGCCCTCTGATCATTCGTGTCGCTCAACATGATCGATGGCGGTCCCGCCGACAAGGTTCACCGGTGACGAAACGGTCCAACCCACCGGGGCAGTCTGTGACGCGTGATTTCCACACGTTGGGGCCCGTAGGCTCGCGGCAAACGGCTGATCATCGTTTGATCTCAGCCGATTCGCGCCAGCGTCCGGGCCTCCCCATCGATGTCATCCGAGCAGTGTTGGACGCAAGCCCTGCCACTCACCTTGCATCACATGCAGGGGATCCACCCGTCGCCACCGGGCAACGCTGTGAAGCATTTTTCCCATGTGTTTCTTGAGGTTTTAGCGGCAGGGCGCGAGCCCTCCGGTCCTTCACGGACGGCTCGCGCCGTTCCGCTAACACCTTGAGGTTTTAGCGGTAGGGCGCGAGCCCTCCGGTCTTTCACGAAGTTTTTGAAGCGCGACCGGACGGCTCGCGCCGTTCCGCTAACACTTTAGAGCCAAAGGGCGTGAC
>NZ_JANZKV010000327.1 GCF_025060895.1 Stieleria sedimenti
CATTGTTAGCGGTAGGGTGCGTGACCCGAATGGCACGGGCATAAGTGTTGGTGTGCAGGCTTTAGCCCAATACCGCTAAGTTAACATGAATGAGGGGGCCCGGACGCTGGCGCGAACCGGCTGATGTCAAACGAATATCAGCCGTTTGGCGCGAGCCTACGGGCCCTCATCTGAAGAAACGACGCTTAACTTAGCGGTATTGGGCTTTAGCCGCCCACTGTCGCTGCGTCGCAGCGACCGGGAATCGCCTAAAGGCTAAACACCAACGGTTGCTGAATCCCTTGTTACGATTGCCCGTGCCATAGGTACCTGCCCCCTTTCTCGCTCGACCGAAGCAACCCGTCAATTTAAGATTGACAAGGCACTATTTGCCGTGGAATGTTTTCATTTCGCTGACCAACCGAGCGACCACCTCGGGATGCTGCCCGGCGATGTCATGCTGCTCACCGAGATCGGCCTCTAAATCAAATAACAACGGTGTGTCGTACGTGGTCATTGGACGTCGGCGACGTGTCACCGGGTCGGTGGGCAGGCTGCTTGCGACGTGAATTTTGTAGCGGCCGGAACGAAACGCGTTTTGATGATAGGCCCATGTCTGTCGCGCGCTCGGCTTACCCGCGAGCAGGGTGGGACTGAGATCGGTCGAGATATAACCGGGCTTGTCAGAGGGTTCGCTGCCGCCGGTAAGTGACGCGAACGTCGCGTACAGGTCCAAGTTCGCGCCGATGCCATCGATCGTGGCCGGCTTGATCGTTCCGGGCCAATGGAAAATCGTCGGAACCCGCTGGCCGCCCTCCCAAGTCGTCGCTTTCTCGCCACGCAACGGTCCGGCCGTGCCGCCGTGCGGGCCGAAACACGACCAGGGGCCGTTGTCGCTGGTAAAGACGATCAGTGTTTCCTTCTCGATCCCCAATCGACGAACCGTCTCGACGACTTGACCCACTGACCAATCGATTTCTTCGACCACATCGCCGAACCGGCCCCCGGCACTTCGGTTCTGAAATTCGGGTGACGCAAAGATCGGCGCGTGCGGCATGTTGTGGGCCAGATACAGAAAGAAGCGATTGTCTTTCTGTTGCTCGATCCATTTCACCGCTTCTTCGGTGTAACGGCGTGTGAGCAATTCCTGGTTGACCGGAAACTCGACCACCTCGCGGCCACGAATCAGCGGGACCGGAAACGAGAATTTATCGCAATTGTCGAACACCTCACGCGTTTGCTTTTTGCCCGGCGGGGGCGGCACGTCGTTGCTGCCCGGGGTGCCATAGTGATAATCGAAACCACATTCCAAGGGATGCATCGGGTCGACGGTAAAGTCTTTGGGGTAACCTGCCAGGTGCCATTTGCCAAGAATGGCCGTCGCATAAGCTTGCCGTTTGAGCATCGCCGGCATCAAGGCGCCGCGATCGTCCTTCAGTCCGTTCGTCTGGCGAGGAATGAACACGGGATGTCGTCCGCTCATCAGCCCTTTTCGGCTCGGCACACAGGTTGAACCGGAAGAATAAAAGTTCGTCCAACGCTGGCCTTCGGCGGCAAGTCGATCGAGATGTGGTGTCTTGTGCTGGGTGTTTCCATAGCACGCCAGATCACCGTAGCCCATGTCGTCGACGAAGATCAAAACGACATTGGGTGCCGATGGGGCGGCGTGCAAAGCTGATGAAAACAACGCGGTCACGGACAACAGCATCAAACTCAGCAGGGCAAATCGATCGTTCATGGTTGCGGCAGAAATGGGTGGGGAAGAAAAACGCTTGCGGAAAGGAGAATGAACGCGGCGGGGGGGCAGCCATCGTAGCCCATTGCCACCAGCGGTGCACGATTCGTTCGGTCGCAACCATCGCTAGCGGTTCGCCAACAGACGCAACAACTCGTTGGCCGCGGCCGAGGCGAACGCGTTGTCGTTGATTTCACACTCGATTCGAACGACCGGCTTGCGGGTCTTGCCAATCGCTTCAAACAGGGCTGCATCGGCAGCGGGGTCGTGAAACGGCTGCCCTGGGGCGCTGATCACGCTGATCGCCTTGGTCGGGATCATCACGGTCACGTTGTCGCCATAGCGGTCCACCTGTTCGGCGAGGGTGCGTCCCAGTCGCGCCGATTCCTCCGCAGTCGTTCGGACCAAAGTGTTGTCGGGATTGTGTTCGTAGATCAGTCGCGACCGGTAGTGGTCCGGGACGGTACTGCGGGGTCCGAAGTTGGCCATGTCCAAACATCCCGGGGCGATGACGGTCGGCAATCCCGCTGTTCCCGCAGCTTCCAGCCGGTTCGGTCCGGCAGACATGATGCCACCCAGCAATTCATCGGCCAGCTCGGTCGTCGTGATGTCCAGCACGCCCGCAACCATCCCGCTGGCGATCAGATCTTCCATGGCCCGTCCACCGATACCGGTCGCATGAAACACCAACACCTCGTAGCCGGCATTTTCAAGAATCGGTTTTGCAATCTCGATGCACTTGGTGGTGTTGCCGAACATGCTGGCGACGATGATCGGATTCGCCGCGTCCGACTCGACTTCCGCTTGGACCATGCCGCAGATCGCGCCCACCGCGCGAGTGAACACGAGTTGCGAAATGCGGTTCAGCCCCGCGACATCAACGACGCTGGGCATCATCACAATGTCTTTGGTGCCGATGTAAGCAGACGTGTCTCCGCTGGCGACGGTCGAGACCATCAGCTTGGGGAAGCCGATCGGTAAGGCACGCATTGCGGCAGTCGCGATCGACGTGCCGCCGCCTCCGCCAAGCGAGAGGACGGCGTCGATCCGCCCTGCCGCCGCCAAGCTCGGCAACAACGCCGCCGCAGCGCGCCCCATCAACGCCACACAAGCACCCCGGTCGCCGGCGATCGGTTTCAAGTCCGCGTCGATGCTCGCCAGCAACTCGTCGCGTGTGACATCGGGTGTGATGCGAGGCGGCTTGCCCGTCCCCACGTCGATGGTCAAAACGGCGAAACCTTGGTCACGAATTTTCTGGGCAACAAACCCCAACTCGTCGCCTTTGGTGTCATACGTCCCGAGTACCGCAATCGTCTTCATCGCGAACGCACCGGAATCTGCTTGAATTCACGCGTCAGTTTCAACAACGATTGCTCAAAGGCCATGCGTTCCAAGCTGCTCGCGCCGACGAAGCCGACCGTATCGGTGTGTTGGTTGATGTAAGCGGCGTCTTCGGGTCCACAAATCGGACCACCATGAGAAAGCAAGAAGATGTCGTCACGCACACTTTTTGCGGCATCACAAACCTCTTGCGTGCGTTCGGCAGCGTCTTCGATCGTACAACTGGCATCGGTGACGCCGATGCTGCCTCCGATCGTCGTTCCGACGTGGGCAATGATTGCGTCGGCCCCCGCCTTGGCCATCGCCTCGGACTCTTCGGCCGTGGCGACATAAACGATGCTGAACAGGTCCATTTGGCGAGCCAAAGCGACCATTTCGACCTCATGGGAAAAGCTCATCCCGGTTTCCTCCAACACCTGCCGAAAGTTACCGTCGACGATGGCGTGGGTCGGAAAGTTGTTGACGCCTGAAAAGCCCATCTCTTTGACTTTGCCCAACCAATGCCACATCCGCCGTCGTGGGTCGGAGGCATGGACACCACAGATGACCGGTGTTTCTTTGACGATCGGCAGCACTTCGTACTCGCCGATCTCCATCGCCACGGCGTTGGCGTCACTGTAGGCCATCAAGCCGGCGGTGCTGCCATGACCGGCCATTCGGAAACGGCCGGAGTTGTAAATGATGATCAGATCCGCGCCGCCCTGCTCAAGAAACTTGGCGCTGATGCCGATGCCGGCGCCCGCGGCGAGAATCGATTCGCCCCGGTCAAGGGTCGCACGCAATCGTGCCACCACCTCTTCGCGTGTGTACGGGTTTCCTGTTCCAGTCCACGGGTTTGGCATTGCACAAGCTCTTTCAATAGGGCGCCGAAATTCATCAGGTTGACCAGGTCCGATAGGATAACGCAAACGAATCCGTTCATCGCAAGCGATGGCGCGTCGCACCTGCGTGTGTCATGGTATTGCGTGTCCGAACCGCAAGCCTCGTCTGTTTCTGCGAGCCGACGGTGCCTTAACGCTCGTCGTAGATGTTCATCGGAAAATCGGGCTCGAACGTGCGGTCATTGATGAACGCGAGCTCGAGCCGTCTGACGATTTCCGGATGCGACTTGGCCAGATCATTGGTTTCAGCCGGGTCGTCTGCGAGGTTGTAGAGTTCCCAATCGGCCGCTTGTTTTTGGTTGATGTTGCGGCGAATGGCTTTCCAATCTCCGTCCCGCACCGCAACGATTCCGCCATATCCGTTGAAATTCCAAATCAAGGGTTTGGTGCGTTGCGTTTCGTTTCCCTGAATCAAACCGACCAAGCTGACGCCGTCGAGAATTTGTTGCTCGGGCAGCTTGCCGCCGGCGATCTCGGCCAACGTGGGAAACCAGTCCGGGAAGTACGACGGGAAATCATTTTCACTGCCTGGGGCAACCTGACCGGGCCAGCGGACCAGGCATGGGATGCGAATGCCACCCTCGTAGCAGCTTCCTTTGTAACCCTTCAATCCGCCGTTGGAATGGAAGAACGTGCAGGCCGCTCCACCGACATGAAATTCGGGATTGCGGCTGCCGTGTGTCGGACCGTTGTCGGAAGTGAAAATCACGACCGTGTTTTCGGTCAATCCGTGTTTGTCCAATTGATCCAAAATGGTCCCAACGTGTTCATCCAGATCGGAGATCATCGCAGCGTATGCGGCCCTCGGTCGCGGGTGTGGCAGGTAACCGTTCTCGCCTCGATAGGGTCCGTGTTGGTCGTCCCACTCCGTCGGATACTTGTCGATCCATTCTTGGGGTGGTTGCATGGCGACGTGCGGTTCGACGAACGGGCAATAGAGGAAGAACGGATTGTCTTTATTCTTGTCCAGAAACTTGACCGCCTCCTGCAGGATCAAATCCGGTGCATACGTTTCCGCCCGATAGTCATCCGCGACCACTTCTCCGTCCGGTTTGCGGTCGTGGCCGGGGATCGGGTACTTGTTGATCAGAACTTCTTTTTCGTCGTCGTCTAAGAACGGAGGAAAATAGCTGTGTGCGTTGCGTTGGCAGTTGTAACCGAAGTAGCGATCAAAACCCTGTTTGATCGGTGAACCGGTGGTATTGGACGGCCCCAGCCCCCATTTGCCGAAGGCGCCGGTCGCATAGCCGGCCTCCTGCAACACTTCGGCGATCGTGACGATCTGTTCAGTGATCGGAAATTGACCGGGATAGATTCGCCCGTTGCCGGAATCACGGTTGGTTCGGATCTCGGCATGCCCCAAATGCTGGCCGGTCATCAGGGTGCAACGCGCCGGAGCACAGACCGGCGCGCCGGTGTAGTGTTGCAGGAACCGCATCCCGTCTTTCGCGAGCCGGTCGATGTTGGGTGTGCGAATCTTTTCTTGGCCGTAGCATCCGAGTTCACCATAGCCGAGATCATCCGCCAAGATAAAAACAATGTTGGGGGTTTTGGCCAGGCCAACTCGCGGGATACCGACAGTCAGGACAGTGGCGGTGATTAACAGGAATAAAAGACGCATAGTGGGCATTTCCAGGGCGTTGCACAGCAGGGACGGTACGGATCGGCGGGACCCAAAACCAAGTTGCGGATTTGGACCGGTCGCATCCGAAGCAGTGTAACGGATCCACGGCGTGAATTGCCCTGGGGCATCTCTTCAACCGTCAAGATCGTCCGATGATATCACGGCCATTGCGTCGGCGAATGAGTTCTCGAACGTGCCCCGGGCATCATCATTCATGCAAGCTAGAGTTCCCTCGGTCACCTCTTGTCTCGACAGTGCAAAATCATGCCCAACGTTGCATCACCTTCAACCACAAACTCCGGAGCTTCCGGGGCACATCCTCCCGCAGTGCCATCAGCAGAGAAACCGAAACACAAACTGCCGGTCACTCCAACGGTCGACGATGACCGCTACGAACCTCGTTTTCAAGTGATCGGCGGCCAAGATGTTCGCGACATCCAATGTCGGCTTTTGGTTCATGCTCCGCTGGGAGGCGACGATCAAATTCCCTGCCAGATTGTGGATCTGAACTCCAGCGGTTGCGCGATTCGCTATCGGCAAACCCGGTCGCTGTTCAAATCAACGACGTTGGAAATTCGCAATCTCGCGGCACACGACACCTTGCAAATGCTCGCCCGGGTTTGCTGGTCTCGTCAATCCGGACTCGATCAATACGCCAGCGGTTTGTATTTTCGCCGTTCGCTCCCCGATGACTTCATTTCCGCTGGCATCCACGCCGGCCAACTCAGTCGCCGAACGGCACGACGCGAATCGGTCGACGTCGCGGTCACCATCCGGCAGTGCCAACCCCAAAACCGCAGCAAGGGTCGAATCGTTTCGACCAGCCGCAGCGGACTACAAATCATCGGCTCGGAGGAATGTGTGATCGGCACACGACTGATGCTGCAACTCGCTGATGGCAACGCCGTCGTCGGTACAAGCGTTTGGAGTTCGCGGCGAGGGTCGCAGTACGCCTCCGGGATTGCGTTCACGCACGCCGGCACCGGGCGTCAGTTCCACAACGCCGTCCTTCAGCTTTCATAGGCCATCCGGCAAAGTGGCGTAAGCTTCCAGCTTGCGGTCTCGTTTCACTCGTGAAACGCAAGCTGAAAGCTTACGCCACTGCTAATCCTTGACAACGTCCTACTCGCCGCGGTTGATGATCTCGCCCATCAGATAACAGCGAAAACTGGCGATGAGCTGTTGGACCGCGTCGTTCAATTCGCGTCGACGACGATCGCGGTTTCGGATCGGCTTGAGTTCCAGGTGGACTTTCGTGCTGCAACCCGGTGTCGCGTTTTCGGTCAGCAGTTCGTCTTTTTGCGCTTCGCTGAGCGTCAGCACCGCATGGAAGGAGATCTTGTGGTCGATCCGGCGGCGGCCGCCCGGACTGGATCCCGAGACGACTTTCAAGGAAAGCTGGTTTTCGGCGACATTGACGATCTCGGCATGGTGATCGGCGATAAAGCCACGCAGTTTCTCGATCACCAGATCGGCCGGGACGGGCGTCAAGATGTCAACCTTGGTCGCAACCGCATCGTCACTGCCGATCAACCACTCGAACCAGCCGACGCGGTGCGCGGGCTCAGCGACTTCTGACATTTTGCCCAACCCCAGCTGAACGACTCGATTGCGGCCGTTGTCTTTCGCCTTCAGCAAGGCTCGGTCGGCTCGTGCCAACACGGTTTCCGCGCTGTCGCCGGATTGATATTCGGTGACGCCGAAGCTGGCCGTGATGCACTCACCGCCGAGGGCTTCGATGGGCGTCGATTCGAGTGTCTGGCGAAGGACTTCGGCGCGTTTGGCGCCCGTGGCGTTGTCACACGCGTTGGCTAGCAGCAGAAACTCTTCACCGCCGTAACGCGCCACCAGATCCCCTTCGCGACTCTGCGACCGCAGTACGTTGGCAAAGACCTTGAGTGCCTCGTCACCGGCCGGGTGGCCAAACGTGTCATTGATTCGTTTGAAATGGTCCAGGTCACAGATCACCAGCGCGAACGTTGGTCCGCCGGCGGCAGTGGCGGCGACCAGTTCTTCCAGCGTGGTGTCGAAATGGGCACGGTTGGCGACCCGCGTGAGTCCGTCCAGTCGCGTTTGTTGGTGCAGCGTATCCAATCGACGTTCCAAATGTTCGCGATCGGACAGGTCGTGAACCACAATCACGGTACCGTGTGATCCGGGGCGTTCGCCGTGCACGGGAGCGACTTCAACGTGCACCGAGACGGGATCGGTTCCGACGGCTTCGATGATCATCGCCCGTCGCACAGATTCACCCGTTCGAAAACACTCCTGCAACGGACAAATCGTTTCGTCATCGCGGTCACGGTCGGTGTCACGCATCCGTAGTGCCGCGGCTGACCATTGTTTTCCGATGATCGCTTCGGCGGGAAGATCGGTCAGTCGCTCCATGGCGACGTTCCACTGAGAGACGTTTCCTTCTCCGTCGGTAAACGCGACGCCGTCTTTGAGTGTCGACAACAGGCGTTGATTGAAAAGCGTTTCGCGTCGGACGACTTCCTTGGTTCGATGGGACTTGCCGACAGCGGGGTTTGCAGTCCCGGTCCAGAACGCCTGAGAATCTTCGGGACGCAATTGCTGGAGCCAGCGGTGGACCATCGATCCTTGCAGAATTTCCGGCCGGGATTCGAGCAGGCGGCTGAAATCGAGGACCAAATCTGGATCGAACTGCGTTCCGCTACCGCGAACGAGTTCGGCAATCGCACGGTCACGGCTCATCGCCGGCCGGTACACATGCTCGGTCGTCATCGCGTCAAAGGCGTCGGCGATCGCCAGCATCCGCGCGCCCAACGGCAGCGCCTCGCCCTGCGGTGTTTCGCCGTCGCGTCGACTGTCGTACCAGAGGTTGCAGTAGCGAACGATGTCCAACAGATCAGGGTCCGTCGTGCAGCCTTGCAGAATATCGCATCCGAGATCAGGACAAGTGTCCATCACAAGCTGCTCGTCGACCGTCAGTTTCCCAGGCTTACGCAAAATGCGATCGGGGATCCCGATCTTGCCGACGTCGTGCAGCAGCGCCCCGACTTCGATTCGATCGCGGACGTCGTGATCCAGCCCCATTTGCTCGGCCCAACTGCTGCAAAACAACGCCACCCTCAGTCCGTGTGCGGCGGTCGCCGGATGTTTAGTCCGCAGCGCGTAGAACAACGAGGTCGCGATCCCCAATCGGACGACGGCCAAACGGTTCTCGGCGTCTTTCTCTGGACGTTCCGCAGGGGATTCGCTGACGGCCTCCGACGCGATCTGCAATTTCGCCAGCAGATTCGTGACACAATTCGCCGCTCCCCGGGCAACCATCGACGAATTCGGCACGCCTCCCGCGGCGGGAACGTCAGCGTTGAAGGTACTCGTTTGGGGCTCGATGGGTGTCGGAGAATGAGTCATTTGGCTCAGATGCGGAGGAGTGACGACGAGAATACCGGCTACTAGCAACCATAGGTCACGTCGGCCGACCGGGGCGTCGAAAAGAGCGTGATTCTCCCTTGTCGCCTGACTGGTAGAACCGGAATGAAAGGCGCGACGCGTGCCCCCCGTGATGGCGGAGGTTTCGTTTCAAAGCTTGCGATTTGCTGTCACCCCACCTACCATAAAGGGGTCTGCTGGGCGAAGGGTGTCGCCGAAAAGAAGGCAGCAAGCACCGGCTAATGTGAAGCTTCTCTTTTGGTATCGGCACCGTGAGTCTCTCTGACATCGATCGAATCCTGCTACAACGCTGCATCGACGGAGCGCCGCGCGCCTGGCAGGATTTCGTGGAACGCTTTCTCGGATTGGTGATCCACGTCGCCAATCACACCGCCGAATCACGCGGCCTGACGCTCGACGAATCGACCCGAGACGACTTGGTCGCCGAAGTCTTTTTGGTCCTGTTGGCTTCGGATCGTGGGGTCTTGCGACGATTTCGCCGTGACAGTTCCCTGGCAACCTACCTGACCGTGATCGCGCGTCGGGTGATCGCCCGAAGGTTGCATCAGGATGGTTTTCGAACCCGGTTGTCCGTCACCGGTGCCGAACCGGCAACGACCGAGCCGACCGAACGGATCGAGAATCGCGAAGAAGTCGAACGTTTGATGAGCCGGCTTGATCCCGAGGAATCGAGTGTGGTCCGGATGTACCATCTGGAAGGGATGTCCTACCAAGAGATCAGTCAGGCGATCGGGCTGTCCGAGAACTCGATCGGGCCGATGCTCAGTCGAGCGCGACAAAAAATGCGCGAGGGTGCTTGAGGGTTGATGAACACGTCAAAGGAAAATGCTCTGTCGCCTTGCGCTCGACGGAGTTTTATCAAGGACAGCGGGCTGATGATCGCCGGAGGCGCCATCGGGGGCGCCGTCGCGGTCGGAAAAGCGGTTCAGGGTGGCGGCACTGCCCCGATCAAAATCGCGATCATCGGTTGCGGTCGCCGGGCCCGTGAACTCGCCGACGCCGTCTGGGCCATCGACGACGAAGCGGTGCAACTGGTCGGGCTGGCGGATTACTTTCATTCGCAAACGCAGTCGATGTACCGCAGCTTGAAAGGACGCTACGCCGGCCGGATCGCAGCAAATTGTGTTCGATCCGGCGGCGAAGATTGTCTCAGTCCGATCCTGGAATCGGACGCCGACATCGTCTACGTGACCACACCGCCGGTGGATCGTCCCAGCGGTTTTCAGCGGATCGTCGAAGCGGGCAAGCACGTCTTTCTGGAAAAGCCGCTCGCCGCAGACGCCGCCGGCGTGCTGCAGACGATCGACACCGCCGAACAGGCCAACGCCGCAGGGCTGACCGTGCACGTCGGTTTTCAACGCCGTTACGACAATCGTTACCAAGACGTGATCCAACGCGTACGGAACGGCGCCATTGGAACGCCCATCTTTGCCAGAGCGTTTTGCAATGCCGGATCCTTGCGGCCACCGGCTCGCGCCGGAAACGAATCGGACGCTGATTTCCAACGACGAAACTGGAATCATTTCCAATGGACCGGAGGCGATTTCTTGGTCGAGCAGCACGTCGCGGGATTGGACGTGATCCGCTGGGCACTCGATCAAGCCCCCCTCGTCGCGCAAGGTCAGGGCGGTTGGGGGATCTTCGACACGGCCGAACATCAATCGCTGCCATCCGATCGTTCGGGCGAAGTGTTTGATCATCACACCGTTGAATTTGAATTCACATCCGGCGCAGTGCTGATGTCGCAATGTCGCCGAGTTGCAAAATCGTGGAACAACACCAGCGAACACGTCCACGGCACGTTGGGACGAGCCGACTTATCCGCCGGCAAGATCTATTCCCTCGATGGCAACCTCGTCTGGCAGTCGGATCGACCCTCGTCACTCAAAGCGGCCACGGTCGAACAACAGCGAGCCTTTCTCCGTTCGATTCGCCGCGGCGCGGCGGAGAACCAAGTGGAATCTGCCGCCGCCAGCACGCTGATGGCGATGCTCGGACACCAGGCCACCCGCACCGGCAAACGGATCCAGATGGTTAAGTGGATCAACGAAGCCAAGTACCGCATGGGGCAAGCCGCGAACGCCTGAAGCGACTCGTTCTGGCGGCATTAGTCATTCACGGCAGCCAACGACACAGCCCGTACAGCGCCCCGCTGACACGAACGAGGCTACGGTTGGCCTGCCGAATCATCGTTGGACTTGCGTCTGATCGTGACCGACACCACCTCCGGCAGCACCGACTCGATCTCCAACGACTCGGGAATGTTCTTCAGGTGAGCTTCAGTTCGCCAATAATCTCTTAACCGCCCCCCTTCTCGCTCGGTGTCCAACGAGACCGTCGCGGTCGTCGCGTCAAGCAGCGCGAACGCGGATTCGGTACCCGAGAGCGTCACTTCCGCATAAGTCGGTTTCGGCTCTTCGATTTCCCAACCATCACGCAGGTTTCGAAATTCCACCGGCACGACAAGCGTACGTTGGATCATCTCAGTCTCGAAGGCAAACATCAGCCACAGCAGCAACGCCCCGGCCACGGATAGAACCGGGACCGACACACGACGAAGCCAACCGGGGCGAGCCATGTTGGCCGACTCCGCGCCCTGGAACGACCTGATCAACAACGGCACAAGACTTTCCGCTTCGACGCGTTGCAGTTCTCCGTCCTTGGCAACGCTAATCGTTCCACGCTCTTCGGACACGACCAAGATCGTCGCGTCGGAGACTTCCGCCAACCCGACGGCAGCCGCATGTCGAGTGCCCCCTTCGGACAGCTTCGCCGCCTGTTGCGTTAATGGAAGATGCACACCAAGCCGACTAATACGCTCGCGTTGGATAATGATCGCGCCATCGTGCCCCGGCGACTTGGGATGAAAAATGCTCAACAACAATGGCTGACTCGCTTTCGCATCAACGTCCACGCCACCACGAAGATGACGTTCCAATGGTTGACGACCTGGTAGAACGATCAGCGCCCCGACGCGATGGTCAGCCATTTGACAAACCGCTTCAGCCACGATCTCTGCCAGACCAAACGATTGCCGATCACTCGGGGCATCGGGTCGCCAAAGGCCAGGCGACCACGTCCACGAAGTCAGTCGCTCGAATCCGTGCCGGATATCCTGTTGAAAGACGATCATCAATGCCAACAGAATGGCGACCGAGCCGTAGTGAAAGACCATCGTCACCAGATAAAGGTCTAACCACCGCGCAAGCAAGAAGATCATGGCGATCGCAGTGACGACCACGCCCAGCGATCGAGACGCACGATCCCTCAACCACAGCAGTATCAGACAGAGCAGCACGGCAATGATGGCGACGTCCAACAGATCAGTCAGTGAAAAAGTCTGCCAAGCGTCGCGTACGATCTTCATGAGCTCGCCTCATCCAAGGTCCAACCGAAACGAAACACAAACACTACCGCCAACAGTGTCCCGCAAACGCAGGAGTGTCGTGAATGGATCAGCCAGTTCCTTCGCGGCCAACTCAGCGCAAAAGCTCTGCGTCAAAAAGCTGAATCGACATGCAATTCCTATGCCGCAAGAAACATTTACTCTCTGCATTGAATGCTACATTGCGTAGCCTACCACGTGTGTCGGCATCAAAGGTATCGACGCTTTGGAGCCGGCCGGTTCACACATGGACTCGGTCCGTACATCAGAAGCGAGCACACTGGTCGGTTTTCGCGCATCGGAATCAGCCTTCCTCTGCGATCGACGAAACGCCGATTTAGCGCGTCACCCTCCCAGACGTATCATCGACTTCATTTTCATTGCTGAGCGAAGCAGTGAGCCGCGTCACGTAAGCGGTCAAAGCATCATTCTGCCCCGTTTCATCCTGGCACTTCATCTCATTCCCTCATTCCGCCCTCGAAAACACGTTCGCAACGAGCGGACGATGGCGCTCTGCTACGTCCGAACCGCGCGAATTTATGACGATCACCCCGTTGGTGATACGGTTGGAACACAAGTTGCCTGTGGCCTGTCGCTTGAATCGATGTTCCGAACTGAACACGACCATAAGTATCGATACCGTTCATTGTTCACGCCTCCCAACGGTCCACGATAACAACTCGAGAACGGAAGTCCCTGCGGATGAGCGATGATCAACGGCGAATGCTCGGCCGGCTGAAGAACGACCTGTTCACCGCGGCCGTGATCGGAGTGGTGATCGCGATCAGCGTCGGCATTTCGACCTTCGCGATGGGTCACGTGGGCGATGGAGAGGCGCGGCGTTTACTCGAATCGATTATCCCGACCAGTCGCTTGTTCTGCTCCAGCATTTTGACGGTTTCGGCCACCGTGCTGGCATTGATGTTGACCATGATCGGGCTGGGGCATAACGCCGATGCCGGTTTCTCCGACGCTCACTATCACCGGATCATCAAGATTGCACCCTACGACGCGATCCTCTTTGGTGCCGGCGCGATCGTGTTCGTCTTGCACTGTGTGCCGATTTACGAGTCGGACACCATTCCCGGTTGGTGGTATCCCACGATCTATTACGGAGTGCTCGTCACGCTCGCGATCCTGGCGGGGGCTGCCGTCGCGATCATTACGTTGCTCTACCTGGCCGTCAAAGATCTCATCGAAGTGATCGCATTGGGTAGAACGGATCACTGCTTCGCGATATCGATCTTAGACAGTGACGAACCAGACGGCGAAGCATCCGACGACGCCAATTAGCCTAGACCGCGGCCGCTGGGTCACCGCTGGAACCATCGAGCACTCGCCGAGTGACATAGCGCACAGATACATACGGCGATCGACCACGCTGGAGGATTCGAGACCAGAACCTGGCGCGAATCTGCTTGAAAATCGGTCGGCTCTTCGCAGCTGCATGCCCCTACGACAACGACGACATGCCTGGCCCGTCGTTTGCATGGAGTGTTCAACCGCAAGTTGCTCTTTTTTTTTAATGATGACCTTTCGCAGGAGGATTACCCAGCATGTTCGTCCAAGAAACTGTGTTAACTGACGGCATCGCCCAGCTGTCTTATCTACTCGGCGATACCGACAGAGGCTGCGCTGCGGCGATCGATCCGCGAACCGACGTCGAAGTTTATGAACAGCTTGCGCGCAAGCATGGCTTGTCGATCACCCACATTTTCGAAACACACATTCACGCAGACTTTGTGTCTGGAAGCCGCTCATTAGCCCAGCGCGTCGGACGCGCAAAAATCTATTTAAGCGGAGACCATGCCGACTATCAGTTTGATGGTCAGCCCGTGGTAGATGGAGATTCGTTCGACTTTGGTTCATTTCTTCTGACGGCACGCCACACGCCGGGGCACACGCCGGAGCATCTGACGTTTGAAATCGCTCAGAGCGATCACCGCGACACGCCGTGGGCAGTGTTCACCGGCGATTCATTGTTCGTGGGTTCGGCGGGTCGACCTGACTTGCTCGGGGAAGGCCAGACCGCGCAGCTGGCCGAAGCGTTGTACCACACCTTGTACGGCTATTTCTTGAAGTTGGATGACTTCGTGACGGTCTTTCCGGGCCACGGCGCCGGATCGGCATGTGGCGCCGACATCGGCGATCGCCTGCAGAGCACCATCGGATACGAGCGACGCACGAACGCATTTCTCAGTTATCCAGATCTGGAGTCGTTCTGCCAGTTTGTGGTCTCCGATGCGCCCCCGGTTCCTTGGCACTACCCGAAATTGAAGAAGGTCAATGCGGCGGGACCGGAGATCATGGATCGTTTGCCAACCATTCCTGCACTCCCGCCAGACGACTTCCGTCGCGTCGCACGCGAACCCGGCGTCCACGTCGTGGACACGCGGTCCATGTTGGCCTTCGGCGGAGGTCATGTATCTGGCGCGATCAACATCGGAGGTCGGCCAGAGTTGTCGGCTTGGGCGGGCCAAATGCTCGACCTCGACCAGCGTCTACTCTTGATCGTCGATAGCGAAGACGACCTTGATCGGATCCAGCGGCTGCTCGTCCGAACCGGGCACAGTAACTTCGCGGGCTACCTGAGCGGCGGAATGAAGGCGTGGGAGATTGCCGGACTGCCGTTGGAGACCCTGGAACAAATTCCTGTCCAGCGACTGCGTGAGCTGCAGATCAGCGACAGCGATCTGACGATTTTGGATGTTCGCGCCCCAGGCGAATGGGCGTCCGGTCACATTCCCGGATCGAAACATCACTTCGTCGCCGACATGCGCGACCGCATCAATGGCTTGGACAAAAATGCACGTTACGCCACCTATTGTGCCAGCGGATACCGGGCCAGCATTGCCGCCAGCCTGATGAAATCGCGCGGTTTCAGCGATGTCAGCAATGTTCCCGGCAGCTGGGGCGCTTGGACGGCGGCCGGGTTCCCGAGTGAACAACCCGAAGGAGCGACGGCATGATCCTGCAGACGCGATTCCTTTCAACGACAGTGCTCGCCGAAGTCAATCCGCTGGAGTACTCAGGTCCTGCGTGGTCGCCCTACTTGGTCGGAGCGTTGATCGGCGTGCTGTCCATGTTGACGTTCTATTTTTCAAATAAACCCTTGGGGGCATCGACCGCGTACGCGCGTGCGGCCGGCATGCTGGGCAATCTGGCAGCCCCACGCCACACGCAACGGCTGAAGTACTTCCAGGACAATCCGCCAAAAGTTGGCTGGGAAGTCATGCTGGTGCTCGGCGTGGTCCTCGGTGCGTTCTTAGCTGCATGGAGCGGAAACGAATGGACCAAACGTCTGTTACCACCGATGTGGCAAGACCGCTTTGGCACCGATAGCGGACTGCTTCGTGTCATCGTCGCGTTCGGCGGCGGCATACTGATGGCGTTTGGTGCACGCATGGCTGGAGGCTGCACCAGCGGCCACGGCATCAGCGGCACACTGCAACTGGCGGTCGGATCTTGGATCGCCGCCATCTGCTTTTTCATTGGCGGCATCATTACCGCGATGCTGATGTACGCCGTTTAGGCGGCCAATCTTTCCAAGGAGCCCACCTCATGTCCACCACCACTGAAAAGCCGAACGACACGGCGGCGACCGATACAGCGTCACACGACACCACCGCTCCACACGCAAAAGACGATCACGACAAGCAACCCAAGCCGCTGTCCGCGGCAGGTCGATCACTCGCGTTGGGCGTGCTCTTTGGCATTGTCTTTGGCTTCCTCTTGCAAAAAGGCGGCGTCGCAAAATTTCACGTCTTGATCGGACAACTTTTATTAGAAGACTTCACCGTGGTGAAAGTCATGTTGTCCGCTGTCGTCGTGGGCATGTTGGGAATCCACACGCTGCACCGAGCCAACATGGTGGAATACCACATCAAGCCGACTCGACTGGCATCCAATGTCATCGGCGGTCTGCTGTTCGGATGCGGATTCGCGTTGTCGGCTTATTGTCCAGGCACCGGAGCCGCCGCGCTGGGGCAGGGAAACTTTGATGCGATCGCAATGATGGTTGGGATGGTTGCCGGTTCCTACATCTTTGCCGAGGCATCGAGTTGGATCAGCCGCAACCTCGATCCAATCGGTGACAAGGGCAAGCTGACGCTGTTTGACCTTTTCCCGCAAAGCCGGACCGCCGTCACGGTTGGAAGTGCGTCGTTGCTGGTGATCGTGTTGATCGTCTTGGAGCTGACAACCATACGATAATCATAGCCCACGCGGAGCGAAGTGCTAAGCAACGAGCGGAAGACAAGTACGGATCTCTTGAAGTGGGATACGCCTCCAGGCTCGTCATTTCAGCACCGACAGGTTGGAGGCCTATCTCACTTATGTTTCGTGCGATGCTAAATTCGATTGGGCGTGAAGCTGTCGGCACCGCCGGCCAGCGGCCTGTGGGTGTAATCGGTGACCAGCCAGGAATCGTCGGGCTGTTTTTGAAACGTCAAGATCACGCGTCTCGGGACACGAACGTTTCTCATCGTACCCGACGACAGGCTGGCGGTGACGGAAGCGTCCAGATCGACGTTCGCCTCCAAGGGATAACTGCCGGTGACGAACTTGATTTGGATGTTGCGAACCGTCAGACGATGAAATTCATAGTTGGGCAATTCATTCAACGCCCGCTGACGCGTCGCGGGGTCAGCGACGTAGACCATGGCCGACTCGTGATCATTTCGTTCGACCGCTTCAGCCGTCGCATAGATGGCTTCAAGGATTTTTTCTCGATCCGTCACGATGGCGTCCGCGGCATAGAACGCTGCGGGAATCAGCAGCGCGGTGCACAAGGTGGCGATGCCCAGCCGTTTGTTTCCTGTCTGTAACCAGCCATAAAACAACCCCGCCACGACGACCCCGATCATGATCGAGATCAACAGTGGGTTTTCAGCCAAGATCGTCCACATCGCATCGGCCCTCGGCGGGTAGGGATTATCGATCGCCCGCTTTGATCAGACGAATCAAATCTTCGGTGTCCATCTTCGCCGCGCGGTCGGTTCCATCCAAGACACCGGCGACGAGTTCGCGTTTGTCGGCGTGCATCTCCAGGATCTGTTCTTCGATCGTGCCGGACGCGACCAAACGATAAACCGTCACGGGACGTTCTTGCCCGATTCGATGCGCTCGGTCGGTGGCTTGATCTTCGACGGCCGGATTCCACCAGGGGTCTAAGTGTATGACGTAATCAGCGGCGGTAAGGTTCAATCCCGTTCCGCCGGCTTTGAGCGAAATCAAGAACAACTCGCCCTCGCCCTCCTGGAACGCGTCCACGCGACGTTGCCGCTCTTTGGCCGGCGTCGCTCCGTCCAGGTATTGGTACTTGATGCCACGCTCGTCGAGCAACTCGCGAATCAGCCCGAGGTGTTTGACGAATTGGCTAAAGATCAATGCGCGGTGTTCCCCGTCGCGGAGTTCATCGACGAGCGAGTCCAGCAAGCTGAGTTTGGCGCTGCCCTTGTCCCACATCCGGTCGACCAACCGGGGGTGACAGGCCAGTTGACGCAGTTTGGTCAACCAGGCGAGCGTTCGCATCCGGTGTTCGCCCGGCTTTGCATCACCGCCGGACAATTCGGCCAGTGCCGCGATTCGCGCCTCGTCGTACAGCGCGCGTTCTTCGCCGCTGAGGTGGGCTTGGAGCGTGATTTCGGTGCGTGGCGGCAATTCTCGGAGCACCTTTTCTTTGGTGCGTCGCAGGATGAACGGACGCACCAATCGTGCCAGCGACTGACGGCGTTCGGGATCTTTGTGGCGTTCGATCGGATCGGCGAAACGGTTCCTGAATCGGTCCCACGAGCCGAGCAACCCGGGGCTGATCGTCCGCAACAGGCTCCACAATTCCCCGAGATGGTTTTCCAGCGGCGTGCCAGAAAGGGCGATCCGCCAGTCCGCTTCGAGATCGCGGATGGCGCGGGAGGTCTTGGTTTGAGCATTCTTGATGAACTGCGCTTCGTCCAAAACCAGCGTGTTCCATTGTTTGGCGGCGAAACGCTTGGCGTCACGCTGGACCAATTGATAGCTGACGATCACCAGGTCACCCGCACCGGCAGCATCGATGACTTGTTGCCGATTGCCTTCGCGATACAAGACCGGATTGAGCTGAGGGGCGAACTTCTGCGTTTCACGAACCCAGTTCTCTCCGACGCTGGTCGGCGCCACCACCAGCGTGGGACCGCCGGCGGCACGATCGACCAAAACACCGAGTGTTTGGACTGTTTTCCCCAGACCCATGTCGTCGGCCAAGATCCCGCCCACGCCCCAGCGACTCAACCGGGCCAGCCAACGATAACCGTCCAACTGGTAGTCACGGAAATCAACGTCCAGCGTGTCGGGTTTGGTCGGATGGTAGTCGGCCAACGAGTCCAGGTTTTCGATCACTTGGCTCCAGCGGGCCGAGACCTCCAAGGTCACGTCGGTGCCCAGCAATTCTTGAACGGCCGGGACCGCGGCATCGGCGACTTTTAATGTTCCGCGATCGGCGACCAGGGTATCCCCGAGCTGCTCCAGACGTTTACGAAACGCGTCACTGATCTTTGCAAATTCACGATCGCCGACGCGGACCAACGCCCGACGCTCGGTCACCGCGGTCAACAGATCTTCCAAATTGACTTCCTGTCCGGCCACGGAAATGGTTCCCGTAAGCCCGAACCAGTCTTTCGAATCGTCGATCTGAACACGGAGCGCGGACGGCGTGATCTCACCGCGGACGCGGATCGTTTCGCCTTCGGGCCAGATCATCCGAGGCGCCTCGTCACCGGCATCGTACAGCCGCGCCAACAGATCGAGCGCCTGCTCATCGCTTTGGGCGACCCATCCATACGGTTCTTCCGGCGCAAGTTGATTGATCTGGAACCGATGGATCACTTCCCCCGCCCGCTCGCGTTCGGCCTTGGTGTCACGGACCAGTCGAATGGGTCCCTGGTCGGTGATTCCCGGGACGATGGCCGGTTCTTCCCCCGGACGCATCATGTCTTGCAACCGGGAATCGAACATCGACAGACGGACGAACATGCCGGCACCACCGCGGGGCCGCAATTCCAACACCATCTCGGCTTCGATCTGTTCGAGCGGGCCGGCCAGCTGGTCCGGTAAATCGACACGGACGAGCGATCCGATTTGGCCGATCTTCATCGTCAATTGGTGTGCCGCGTCGTCGTCCACCAAGACTTCGTGCAAGTCGCTTTTGAGCAGGTAGGAAATCAGGCGGGTCGCCCGACGATCGCGCAGCGCGGCGATGATCAGCCGATTGCCGTTGGTCTCGGCGATCAGCACGACCGGTTGGGCGGGATGCAAATTGCCCAGCACCAGTTCGCATTGATTGATATCGATGTCGATCCCGGGCACCTGCAAAGCGACGCGATAGAGCGTTTTTCGTTTGGCGGGATCGGACTCGCGTTCGATCTGGGTTTCACCGGCCCGTTCTTCGTCGTCCAAGGAGTCGATTTCGACGGGCTGCAGCGCGACCGAGATTTCACCGCGTGAGACTTCGATGGGCGTCGCCGAGGCGTCGTCCCAGGCGACATTGGGATGCCCCACCAACAGATCGACCGATTGGAACAGGTTGTAATACTCGCGATTCATCTCCGAGCTGGGTTGCGACGTGAGCGCCGCGACCTGGCTGTCGACCGCCGTACCTTCGCCGTCACGTCGAAGCAGATCAAACGCGGGAGTCTGACGCCCCTTGGACCAACCCTTGGAATTCTTTTTCAACCGCTGGACGAACGGATTGATGCTGACCGGTCCATACAGTTGGTTGTTCGAAATCTTGATCCGCCATTGCACCCGCGTGGACGTGTCTTCTTCTTTCGCGTGCGCTTCGTCGGTCAGCTTCAGCAGTTGGCTGACCACGTCACGGCCGGCAGCGACGGTGTCGGTTTTCAAGTCGCTCAAGAACAGCAACACCTCTTCGCTGTTGCGTCGGGAGATCTGTTCGTGCACCCACCAGGCGACCGCCAGCGTGCAACTGCAGCGGCCCCGTCCACTCCTCCGCGATTCGGCGCGCTCGAATTCGGGACAGGCACACGTCACCGACGCACGAAGCGACAGATCCAGCGGCGACTCGATCGTGTCGCCGTCGTCCTCGTCCACGTCCGGTTCGATTTCCAAGTTCACCAGATACGGAAGTTTTCGTCCGGGACGCATCCGAAACTCAAAGCACATCTTGCCGTCGCTTTGAGAAAATTTGGGCGTCTCGACTCGCAGCATCGCCGCCCGCTTGTCCAGCGATTGATCGTGATCGTCCACCAGCCGCGAAACGGCTTCGCCCAGCAACAATCCAAACGCTGCCGGCAAATTCTCCGTGATCAATTCCATACTCAAACTAGGTTCCTTTTTGCGATCCGCCGCTGTCCAGGCCGGTGATCTCTACTGTGCGACTTTTAAAAACGTTGGCCAACCCGCTATTCTACCGCTAGGCTGCTCGGTTGCGATGCCAACCGCGGCCCGAATGCCGGTTCAGACCAAGATTCTTCAGAAACTTTCAACGAGTGGAAACGAATGCCGAAATTAACTGTCGAGGGTGTGGGTACTTTTGAAGTCGCCGAGGGAAAACGATTGGTCCAAGCACTCGTCGAAGACGCGGGGACGGATCAACTCCACGCTTGTGGGGGCATGGCCAAATGCACCACCTGCCGGGTCCAGTTCACCGACGGCGAACCCCCAAGAATGACGGAAGCGGAACGGGACACCCTCGCCGTGCGACAAATCAGCGACGAGGGCGTTCGGCTTAGCTGTCAAATCCAATGCGATCACGACATGAGTGTCAAATTGATCAGCCGTCTGGAAGGCAGCGGGCGAAAGGATCAGGGATCACCCGTTGCGGACACGATCCAGCCCGAACCGGTCTGGGTCGAGAAAGAGGGTTAATAGGTGCCCGCCGGGCGACGTTGGGTGCCGGCGAGCACTTTGATCAATCCCGCCCGAAGTTCCCGGACTTTCAACGGCAACGCCAACAGTTGCCGACGGGGACCGCGGCGGGCTTCCGAAATGATGCGTGCCTGACGTCGATCCACCAACAGAATCGCAGGGATTTCGCTGGTGTGCTCATCGCTGGCGAATTTATTGTAAGCCTCCAGCGCCAGCGACCCTAACTCCGCGGCGCTGAAAATCACACAGTCCGCCGGGGGGTCATCGCCGGGTTCGAAACGCGACAGCGCACGATTGGGGTCCTGGGTGATCAGCACACGGTACCCGCGCGACTTGAGCCGTTCGCGGATCGCATTCTGTAGGGCCGCCTTGGATTCGACCAACATCACCACGTAACCCTCGCCTTCATCGGTCGGCGCATCGTCATCGTCGTAGTGATCCCCGGCACCAGGCGTTGCCCCGTCCGCATTCGATTTGCTCGGCCCTTTCTCCAGAATGTCCATCGCCTTGCGGATCTCAGCCTGCAACGCGGCAGACGATTGAATTCTCTGCTGAGGATTGAACTCCATCATCTTGCCGAGCAGCTGGGTGACGACTCCGGGGATGTCGGGAACGTACTGGCTGATCGGCTTGATTTCTTGAAACCGCGACACATTTAGACGGGCCAGCCGGTCGCGTGTTTCGGTCAGCGCCGGCTCACCGGCCAGCATGTGATAGAGCATGTTGCCGGCGAAGAAGACGTCACTACGCGGGTCGTCCTTGCGGACTCCGGTGCCTCGCTCCAACGCGGCATAGTCAATCGCCCGAGCATTGGGGCAATCCGCGATTTCTTCGGGGTTTTTCCGATCGCTCAACGCTGCCAACCCGAAGTCCACCAATTTCGCTTTGCCGTCGGAAGAAATCAGCACGTTGGAGAGTTTTAAGTCGCGGTGCGAAATCCCCATGCTGGCCGCGTGGGCCAAGCCGGAAGCGACTTCGTGAATCAAACGCAGTGCTAATTTGGGCGGCAGCTTTCCGCGCAAACGGACGAGTTCCCGAAGTGTCTGACCTTCCACAAACTCCATCACCAAAAACGGATTCCGCGGATCAGCCACCACCTCGTGAATGCTGACGATGTTCGGATGCCGCAGCTTCAGCCCCATGCTGCCTTCGCGAAGAAACTGTTCCATCTCCTTCGGCTCGTCGCGAAATCGCTTGCGAAGCACTTTGATGGCGAACACTTCGTCGCCCTTGCTGGCACGGTAGACCCGCGCAAACGTACCGGCACCGATCAGATACAGCACCTTGTAGTCGCCGTAAAAGTACCCGATCCGGTCGCCGCGGAGGATTTTCTCGGTTTGCAGCGTCGTCACCAATCCGCGACGCTGCATCTGTTTGATCACCGAATCCAGCGTCAACTCCGTGCCGCCCAGTTCCCCCATCGCGTGATCGACTTGGCGCCGCTCGGCGAGGCCAAGGTCTCCGATTCGGCGAGCAAATTCCTCTGGGGTCGGTTGTTCCATCGTTGCAAGAGATAAGAGAGCAGATTGGCGGGTGTCGCAGATCGAAAAACCACTGATCGGACAGTCTACACCAACAAACGCCGAATCGTCTGCGTTGTCCTCCCCGTGTTCCCAAAATCGACCGCCGAGGAAACGATTCTTCCCCACAAACGAGGGGACAACGGAAAAGTTCGGGGCATTATGGACCGCCAGCGGCCGATTTAGTGAGCCGTGACGCGTGAGCGAGGGGCCAGCACAATGCCCGGCCGCTCACGCGTCGCGGCTCACAAAATCGACGGACGGCTAGCGGGCCTCACTACATCCGCTCGACGACTTCGATGCCGAGCAATTCCAAAGCTTGTTTGATCACACGGCCGGTCAGAACGACCAACGCCAGACGCGTGTTCCGGATGGCATCGGTTTCGGCGTTGAGCACGTGACACTGATCATTGAACTTTGAAAACGCTTCGGCGGTCGAATAGACATAGTCGACCAGGTGGTTCGGCCGGTAGTCTTCATAGACGTTCTGAAGCGCTTCCTGGAATTGCAGCAATTGCAATCCCAAGGCCCGTTCGGCCACATGCGTGAACGTGATGCCGGATGCCTCGATTCGCTCGACCACCTCGGCTTCGGTCACATCGTTTCGACGCAAAATGCTGGTCGTGCGGGCGAAGCTGTACTGGGCATAGGTCGACGTGTTGCCCGCCAGTGCAACCATTTTGGAGAGATTGAACTTGTAGTCGCTGGTTCGGTCGTGCGACAGATCGGCGTATTTGATCGCTCCGATGCCGACGCGTTCGGACACCAAGCGTTTCTCCTGGTCATCCATGGGAGGATCCAGTTTGACCAACCGGTCGGGATTACAGACGACCTGATAAGCGGCTTCAACTGCATCATCCAACAGGCTTTCCAAACCGATCAACGTTCCGCTCCGCGTCTTCATCGGACGGCCGTCTTCACCGAGCACGGTCCCGAAACTGACGTGCACCAATTTGGCATCGATCAGCTTCGTCGCTTCGGCAACGGCGAACAGTTTTTCAAAGTGTTCGCTTTGCCGAGCGTCAACGACATACAACACTTCGTCCGGATGAAACGTTTCCTGTCGGTAGCGGAGCGTGGCCAGATCGGTGGTGGCATAGAGGTACGCACCATCGCTCTTCTGAATGATCATCGGCGCGTCGAACTGATCCAAGAACACGCAAATCGCGCCGTCACTTTCGCTGGCCAGACCTCGCCGTTTGAGATCCTCGACAATTTCACCGAGCATCGGGTGATAAAACGACTCGCCCAAGGTGTGATCGAAGGTCACATTGAGCCGTGAGTAGATGCGGTTGATTTCATCTTTACAGTGCGGCAGGAACTGTTCCCAAAGCGCGATGTTTTCCGGGTCGTCGGCGTGCAGTTTCGAGGTTTCATCCAACACCGCCTTGCCGATGTCGCCGTGCGTTTCGGCGCGTTGTTTCATCACGGGATCCGCGTCGGTCGCCGCGATCGTCGCCCGTGCTGATTCCAAATTGGCTCGCGCCGACGCCACTTTTTTGGCCAGCGATTCGGCGGCCTTTCGTTTCTTCTTGACTTCTTTCCCCTCGGCACCCTCGGCTTCCCCTAACGCCGCCGCGTGCAGGTCCTCCAGACGTGCAAGTTCGGCCTCGTACTTGGGCACGTTCTTGATCGCCTTGTGATAGCCCATCAGCTGATGAACGATGCGATAGAGCTTGGCCAATTCCGGCACCGGATCCTGGCGAACAACCTCGGGGTCACCAAAATGTTTGTAACCGTAGATGATGATGCCGAATTGCGTGCCCCAGTCGCCGAGGTGGTTGTCGGTGATCACCTCGTGCCCGAGAAACTGAAGTGTCTTGGCCAAACAGTTTCCGATCACGGTGGTGCGAATGTGCCCCACGTGCATCGGTTTGGCGACGTTAGGCGACGAGTAGTCGATCAGGATTTTGCTGGGCGACGCGACCGGGGTAACGCCGCAGTGGTCGTCGGCGAGCATCTCCGCCAGCCGGTCCTGCAAGAAGCTGTCTTTGATCCTGAGATTGATGAAACCCGGGCCGGCGATTTCGGGCGTTTCGCAAACGTCCTCAAGCTGCAGCTGTTGGATCAATTCCGCGGCCACCTGACGGGGATTGGAATCGGCCACCAATTTTCCGATCGGCATCGCGCAATTGGCTTGGTAATCCCCGAACTTGGGGTTCCCCGCGGGCCGAATCATGGCGGCGTATTGATCCGGGTCATCGATTTGCGACGCAAAGGAACATCGCGAGAGAGCGTCAGAAAAGCGACCGGTGAACAATGAAGGGAGATGCATTGTGATTGCCAGAACGTCCGACGAGCGTGAGTCAACCGCGACCGCGGACCAAAGTGGAGGGAGGAAAGCGGAGGATCAGTCGGCCTGCTCGATACCCAGCTCAGGGAGTGGGATGACAGTCCCGTCGGCCCAGAGTGATTCCAGGTCGTAGAACTCCCGCGTCTCTTCATCGAACAAGTGGACGACGACGCTGCCGTAATCCAAGACGATCCAGCGGCTCTCGTCGTAGCCCTCGATGCCGTCGCGTTTTTCGCCCATCCCTTTTTCCAACGCGTCGTCGATTTGCTCGCTGATCGCGTGCAGCTGCCGTCGACTTTGGCCGGTCACCAGAACGAACAGGTCAAATTCCGCCGACTGACCACAAACGTCGATCACGACGACGTCTTTGCCGTTGTTTTCCAAGGCCACACGCGCCGCCATGGCTGCAATTTTCCGGCTTTCGGTGGTACCATGGGGTCGAATCGCCCGCGACGGAGCGACCATCGGGTTCTGAGAATCAGTAGGTTTGTGTTCGGTCATGGGGGAAAGTCTATCAGTTTTGTTTTTTCTGTCACGGGTCGGCGGAAACCGAGTCAACATTCCGCAGCGGTCGGCTACTACACTATGAGCTCGATCGCCCACCCACCGGGATTGTTCCATTTGTCCCGGCGACACGTTACCCCACCTCAGGAACATTTAAATGACCGACTTCAACGATAATCGATCTACGTCTCGAGCCCAGGATTCCACTTCGTCGAGACGTCAATTCTTGAAAAAGGGTTCGGCCGTTTCGGCCGGAATCACCGGCGCCGCAATGTTGCCGCGTGCCGTGCGGGGGGCTGAGCCCAACGACCAAGGCAGCAACGACGTGGTCCGAATCGGCATCGTCGGGCTGGGCGGTCGCGGCACCGGAGCGCTCAGCGACACGATGACCATCAACGAGCACGTCAAACTGGTCGCCACGGCAGACGTCGATGCCAACAAACAACGTGTCCTGGGTCGGCTGCAAAAACAATTCGGCGATAAGGTGGCTGTCCGCGAGGACAAAAACTATGTCGGTATCGACGCCTACAAACGCATCCTGGACGATTCCGAGATCGATCTGGTCATCATGACCACCCCCCCAGGGTTTCGGCCACAGTACGTGATGGAAGCCGTCGACGCGGGCAAGCACGTGTTCGCCGAAAAACCGTCCTGCGTCGATCCGGCCGGCTACCGAATCTGTCTGCAGGCTCATGACAAAGCGATCGCCAATAAAACCGCAATCGTCACCGGCACCCAGTATCGGCGCCAAACGAACTACGTCGAAGCGATTCGCAAAATCCACGAAGGCGCCATCGGCGACGTCATCAACATGACCGCCCGATACTGCAGCACCGGTATCTGGCACAAGACGCGCAAAGAAGGCATGTCGGATACCGAATACCAGATCTACAACTGGATGCACTTCATCTGGCTCTCCGGGGACCAGATCGCCGAACAAGCCGTGCACAACATCGATGTGATGAATTGGGTCATGCAGGGACCACCCGAATCGGCCTACGGAAGCGGCGGCCGATTCACCCGTCCCGAAGGCAGCGAGATGTGGGACAGCAACTCCATCGATTACGCCTATTCCGGTGACCGACACGTCTCCTTCATGTGCCGACAAATTCCCGGATCGCAAAGCGACGTCAGCAACCAGATCTTCGGATCCGAAGGCACCGCCACCATCTACGGCAGCAACGGAGGCGCGTCGATCAAAGACCGCGACGGCAACGAAGTGTGGTCGATGAAAGGCGACATCCAGTCCGCCTACCGACAAGAGCACAAAGACCTGGTCGATTCGATCCGTGCCGGCGACCCGATCGTCGAGCTCAAGGAAACGGCCAACAGCTCGATGACCGCCGTGCTGGGACGCGTCGCCGCGTACACCGGACAGAAGGTGACCTGGGACTTTCTGACCAACGAGTCAGAGCTGGACCTGTTCCCCAACGATTTCGATTACAACGGCCCGCGTCCTGAGCCGTCGTTCGCCATCCCGGGCAAAACCAAGCTGATCTAGAACTTCACCAGCAACAACAGCGAATAGTAAACGTCGTTCGGCTTGGCTCCTTGCGGCGTGCTGTCATAGCGATCGGTCAGCGCCAATTTCAGTGACAGGTTGTCGGTGTCGTCGAGCAGGATTTCCCAGGCGACGTCACTGACAACCCGGTAATCGGAGAAATCTTCCCAGGCCGGGAAGTAGTCCACCTTGGCCTTCATCTTGTTGTAGCGGTTGAGCTGGTACTCACCCTCGGCGCCAAACACCGCTTCCGGTTTCCAGTCGTCGTCCGGCGCGCCGATTTCTTTCGAAGCACCGGCACCGAAACGAGTGGCAAACATCGCGTCGTCGGTTCGGATGAAGTGGTACCCCAGACCGCTGTTGAGATTCAGCCGCGAATCGAACGCTTTGAACTGGTCCCATTCGGCCCCGAACTTTCCAAACGCCGACCACTTGGAATCCTGGAAAAGCCGATCGTAATCCAGGTTCAAACGGCCGTTGTCTTCGGTCGTCAGGCCGCGATTGGTCGCCTTGCGATAATCAAAATCGATTCCCAAGGTGTAGCGTTCGGTCTTGCGTTTCATCTCCAAGCCGGTCTGCAGCGCCAGCGTCCGCGAGTTGCCGCTGCTGCCATCGAGCCCCAACTCGGCGTGGTTTTTCCAACCGCGGGTGACCCACTGCCACGGGATTTCGTACCACGACGCGGTTTCTTCGGCCAACGGTGCCGACTCCACAGCCGCGCCCGTCGCAAGCGCCTGGCCGATCGGTGTCGACGGGTCGGTCGGCGGCGGAACCGGAACGCTCGTGCCGACCGGGGCGACCGGCAAATCGAGTTCCGCCGCGGCGGGCAATGGCGGCATCGGCAGGCCGGGGGTGCCCACCGCCGCCGTGGCGGCCGACTGAACTTGGTAAGCCGCCGGCTGGATCTCCGAACTTGACTGTTCAGCCGGCCCGGGCTGGTTCAGCGGTCCCGTTGCATCGACCGGCAGCTGAGCGATCTCTGATGGCGGGGGCGGAAAATGGAAGGAAGGGCCCGCCTGTGCCTGCTCCTCAGGCTTCTTGCCTGCAAAGGTCGGAATGCCCAATTGCCAAAGCGGCGTTTCGGCCATCGCGACACCCGACGGCCACGCTCCGCTACAAATCAAACCGATCGCGAGAGCCGCTAGACCTGTTCTCCCCAAACTCTTTGCGTTACGTGTCTTACCCATCTGAAGAATTCCCATGACGTCCAAATCGCATCCATTGATTCGTTATCCCCACGCACTCAATCGGGTTAACAAAGATTCAGCGGTGCTGTCATGATCGATCTGGCCCGCGGCCGGGCAATCTTTCCGCTTTTCACAATCGGGGGCCTGAAACGGCGTCAAGCCGATGGCGCCAGACGCAAAACTTGCCCGCTCCGCTCTCCCCTGCTGCGAGGTCGTGTAGTTTGAAAGTCACCCACCTGCCAGAAGGGTGTGATCGGAAACTGCACTGCCTCGCTAGGCAGTCGGAACTGGGAGAGTTACGATTTGGGGATGAGCGAGAAACATTTCAGTGATCGAATGCGTCAGCTACGCAACCTGGTCGTGATGGCGATGGCCGACGGGACGATCGGCGAACGGGAGGTGGGGTTTGTCGCCGAACGTTGCCACGAACTCGGGTTGGGCGAGGCGGAATTGAACCGCGCGATCCGATACGGGTTGGGCGATGACGCGGCGTTGGAGCTGCCCCGTGACGCGGAAGGCCGCAAAGAGTTGATGATCGACTTGGTACGGATGATGGCCGCCGACGGCGTTTTGGATGAGAGCGAAAAACGTCTCTTTGCACTCGCGGCCGCCAAGATGGAAATGTCGACCGAACAGCTGAATCAATTGCTTGACCAAACCCTGGAATAGTCGACGTGGCAAAGATTCTGATCACGTCGGGGCCGACCCGCCAGTATCTCGATCCGGTTCGCTACATCTCGAACGCGTCGAGCGGACGAATGGGTGCGGCGTTGGCCACCGCGGCGTTGCAACTGGGGCATGAAGTCGTCATCGTCTCGGGGCCGGTTCCCACCGTTTACCCGGCGGGCGCCCGAGTGATCCCGGTGGTCACGACGGACGAAATGCTGGCTGCCAGTCAGGAGTGGTTCGCCCGATGTGACGGCGCCATTGGCGCCGCGGCACCTTGCGACTACATGCCCAAGATTGTTGAAACACAGAAAATCGCCAAGACCGGTGGGCCGCTGACGCTGCAACTGATCGAAACCCCCGACGTCGTCGCGACACTGGGACAAACCAAACGTGACGATCAGTGGGTCGTCGGATTTGCATTAGAAACCAACGACCGCAGATTCCGTGCGACGGTCAAGCTGGAAAAGAAGCACTGCGACATGATCATCAGCAATGGTCCCATCGCGATGGATTCCGATGTCAACGATGTCGAACTGTTGGACACCGCCGGCGAAGTCATCGCCCGTGTCGAAGGCAGCAAACAGAAGGTGGCGGACGTCCTGATGACAGAAATCGATCGTCGCTTGATTCGCAAGACGCCTGCGACAACCTTGTAACCGAAGGCTTATGACTGCAACGCAAACCATCGATTTGTCGACCACCCTGGGCCGGATGACGCTGCCCAATCCGATCATGGTCGCCTCGGGAACCTTCGGCTACGCAAGGGAGATGGAGCACGTCGTCGATGTGTCTCGCCTGGGCGCAGTGCTGCCCAAGACGATCACGGCCGAACCGCGGATCGGGAACGCCCCTTGGCGAACGGTCGAAACCTCCGCCGGGTTGCTCAACGCGATCGGCTTGGACAACGATGGCGTCGATGCGTTCATCCAACACCACTTGCCTTACCTGCAATCCTTGTCGACGCCAGTCGTCGTCAGCGTGGCCGGGCGAACCCAAGACGAGTTTGTCGCCCTGGCACGACGGATCGGCGAATTCGGTGTCGCCGCGGTCGAGCTGAATCTGTCCTGTCCCAATGTCAGCGGCGGCGTCGACTTCGGCACCCACGCGACCAGTTGCCATGACGTCGTCGCCGCGGCGCGCGAGGCGTGTGCGGTCCCGATCCTGGCCAAACTGACGCCCAACGTCACGCGGATCGCAGACATCGCCAAGGCCGCCGCGGAAGCCGGCGCCGATGCCGTGTGTTTGATCAACACCGTGTTGGCCATGGCCATCGACTGGCGGCGACAACGGCCGATGCTGGGCAACGGAATGGGCGGCATGAGCGGTCCGGCGATCAAACCGATCGCGCTGCGATGCGTCCATCAAGTCGCCTCAGCGGTCGACGTGCCGATCATCGGAATCGGCGGTATCGCCACGATCGACGACGTGATGCAATTCCTCGTCGCCGGCGCCTCCGCCGTGCAAATCGGCACGGCCAACTACTATGACCCCACCGTGTCGACTCGGCTCGTCGACCAGTTGCCGACCGCCCTGGCCGAACTCGGCGCCGCCCGTGTGGCAGACGTCGTCGGCACTCTCAAGGTCTGAACCGGAAAAGGAAGCTCGGCGATGGCACTGTTGACGATTGCGGATGTATCCATCGGGTTCGCCGGTCCACCCCTGCTGGACGGCGTCACCGCCCAGATCGAACCCGGCCAGCGGATCGGATTGTTGGGCCGCAACGGAGCCGGCAAGACAACCTTGTTAAAATTGCTCGCCGGTGAGCTCCAACCCGACCATGGTGAAATTCAACTCGGCGACAAGACACGTGTCGCGCGATTGACCCAAGACGTGCCCTCGCACCTGTCGGGCACCATCGCCGACATCGTGTCGTCCGGAATCCCCGTCGAAAAGATCGCCGACCCGACCACGCAGTGGGAAGCCGAGCATGCCGTGGAGACCACGTTGTCACGCATGCAACTCGACGGCACGCTTCGATTCGAATCTCTTTCCAGCGGCATGAAGCGGCGGGTCCTGCTGGCCAAATCGATCGTGGCCCAACCCGACATCCTGCTGTTGGACGAACCGACCAACCACCTCGATATCGAATCCATTCTCTGGCTCGAAGACTTCCTCTCTCGCTGGGACAAGACCCTGGTCTTCATCACCCACGACCGCTCGTTCCTGCAACAATTGGCGACGCGGATCTGGGAAGTCGATCGCGGTCGGTTGTTCGACTGGTCTTGCGATTACCACACGTTCCTGACGCGTAAAGAACAAGCCTTGGAGGCCGAAGAGAAACAGAACGCGCTCTTCGATAAACGTTTGGCCGAAGAGGAAGCTTGGATTCGTCAAGGGATCAAGGCACGACGTACGCGCAACGAAGGTCGTGTTCGAGCCCTCAAAGCGATGCGCGCCGAACGCAGCAAACGACAAAACCGAGTCGGCAATGCAAAACTGGAAGTCCAAGATGCCCAACGCAGCGGTGTGCTGGTCGCCGAATTGACCGATGTCAGTTTCGCCTACGGTGATCACACCATCGTGGATCATTTTTCCACCGAGCTGATGCGTGGTGACAAGATCGGGATCATCGGCCCCAACGGTGCCGGCAAGTCGACGTTGCTGAAGTTGCTGTTGGGCAAACTTAAACCCGACTCGGGTAAAGTTCGACTGGGAACAAAGTTGGAGATCGCATATTTCGATCAAATGCGTGACACGCTGGACCCGGAGCAAACTGTCCAGGAAAACGTCGGCGACGGCAGCGAACAATTGAAAGTCGGGGGCAAGTCCAAACACGTGCTCGGCTATTTGCAGGATTACCTGTTCACACCGGAACGGGCGCGGACCAAGGTCAAGTTTCTTTCCGGCGGTGAGTGCAATCGCGCCTTGTTGGCAAAGCTGATGACCAAACCCGCCAACGTGCTGGTGATGGATGAGCCGACCAATGACTTGGACGCCGAGACGCTGGAATTGCTCGAAGAACTATTGGCCAACTACGAAGGCACCTTGTTGTTAGTCAGCCACGATCGGACATTCTTGAACAACGTCGTGACCAGCACGATCGTCTTCGAAGACGACACGATCCGGCAATACGTCGGTGGATATGACGATTGGCGCGATGCCGTCGCCAGACGCCAACAGTCGGCAAACGGCAATGGCCTCACCGCAAAGAACACTGCAACGCCGCGCAAGAAAGACACGGTCCAGTCTGACGCAAACCCGCCAACGGCACCGGCCAAACGAAAGCTGTCTTACAAAGAGAAACGCGAACTGGAAGCGTTGCCGGAAAAGATCGAAAGCCTGGAACAGCAGATCGCCGATTTGCATGCAGCCATGGCGGAACCGGAGTACTACCAATCCGGTGGCGACAAGATCGCCGCCGACGCCGCTCAACTGGCAACGGCCGAAAAAGAGCTGGCGTCGGCCTACCAACGATGGGAACAGCTTGAAGAATAGCCGCCGTCGATTCTGATAAAGCGAATCGACGGCGACCGGTGGGCATCTTGCCCCGAGGGCCCATCCATCGGTTCACGAATCTACAGATTCATCCATTTGGCGACAGAGGAATCAGGGTACTGATTTCGAATTTTTCTGAACGTTTTTTGTTGCGCAATGCATTCGATAACATTGGCAATCTGCAAGTGGTCACATTGGTCGCGCAACACACCATCTCATTGCGGGGGCACCCAATGGAGTACGCCATACCCGCACGCCGACGACCATCCGCTAAGCAGTGGGGTAAGCATCTTGCTCGCCGACACCGAACGGTGTTCTCGGTTAGCGACATGCCCCAGGCGGCTGTCGATTTAATCGGCCGTTTGGCGCGAGCCTACGGCCCCGGTGTGTTTTCTTCGTGCTACAGGCCCGTACGCT
>NZ_JANZKV010000328.1 GCF_025060895.1 Stieleria sedimenti
ATTGGGCTTTAGCCGCCCGGGTCGCTGCGGAGCAGCGAGAGGGAGTCGCCTGAAGGCTGGACACCAACATCAGTCGATTCGCGCGAGCATTCGGGCGTGCTGCTGCAAGGCACGTGTGACTTCGGCTATTTGCTTCTGCAGGTTGTCCTTCAAACGTTCGACGCTGTCGGCGTCTTGTTGTCGGGCAGCGATCTCCAACTGCGTCGCCGCCTCGCTGGCTTCGTCGGCGCCAAACACCACCAGCGATCCCTTCAGCGAGTGTGCGGCTCGTTCCAACGACCTGTAGTCCAAGTCCGCGACCGCGGTCTGGATTTCATTCATCATCCGCGGCGTCTCTTCCTCCATTGCCGCGATCAATTCGCTCAACAGCTCTTCATCGCCTCCGGCATGCTCGATCGCCGTTTCGAAATCGAAGGGCTGGCTGTGTGGCGGCGGGCAGTCGTTGGCGATGGCAGAGTCTGTGGGTCTGAAGCCGTCGCGCGGTTGTTCAGATCGGCCCTCGGCGTCGCGATCCTGATGCCGCTGAGAAAAGATCGCTTCGATGCTTGCCAATAACTCGGAACTTTTGCTTGTCTTGCGGACGCAGGTGTTCGCCCCCGCAGCTCGGCCGCGTTGGGCGAACTCGGCGGTGTCGTTGCCGGAATACAGAATGATGGGCGTCGCGGCAAACTGCTTGGACTGACGCAGTTCGTGACAAACCTGGTACCCATCGCGCGCGGGCATGTTGACGTCTAAAACAATCAAATCCGGCTTAGTCGCTCGCGCCATCGCCAACGCATCATCACCGTTGGCCGCTTGGATGACATCATGTCCGGCCGCGGCGAGCTTTCGCGTGAACAGCAACCGGAGCGCGCGGTGGTCATCGGCCAGCAGGATCGTCTTGCCCGACGGTGGTCTGTTGAAGGAATCGCCGGCCTGGCTGGTGCGAGTGACCAAGATCACGGTGTCACCTTGATGGACGGCGGTCTGGGGTGGCGGCGTCGGGTCAAAGGTTCCATCACAGCGTTGGATGCCCGCGACCCCGACGGCCGTCGATCCACTCAGAACCTCGTCAACCGTCGTGGCCTGTTCGGCATCGTGACGATGGGGTTTCAACGACACGCCCAACACGCTGGATTGTTCGGAGACGCCCGTCACGACGGATGAACTATCGGCTTGTTGCTTGATCAGCTCGGCGATTTGGCGACCGCCGAGTTTCATCGGGGAGACGACAATGTCCGCCCCGGCCCTCAGAATCCGGTCCTCCACGCCCGAGTCTTCGCCCCGCGCGATGATAAAGATCTTGGGGTTCAATTCCCGCGCCGCCAATGAAATGAACAGGTTGTTCGAGTCGTCGGTCAGCACCGCGATCACCCCTTGAGCCCGCTCGATCGCCGCTTCCTTCAACGTCGTATCCGCGGTCGGATTGCCCCGAACCAACGCAAACCCTTCACGTTCCACGGCCGCGATCGAGGCGTCGTCGTCGGTAATCACGACGAACGGCAACTGGTGGTCCTTCAGTTCCTTGCAAATCGCTCCCCCGATCTTTCCGTAGCCGCACACAATGTAATGCTCTCTCATTCGACTGATCCTTCTGCGCATCTGTTTCCGCGTGATGACCCCGACCCCTTCCAATTCACTCTGAATCACCCAGCGAGCAAACTGCGTGGCGAAGGCGACGACGGCGCCGAATCCACAAAACACCAGGACGACCGTGAAGTACCGTCCGGGGACCGACAACTCATGAATCTCATCAAACTGCGTCGGCGTGATGGCCGTGACGGTCATGTAGAACGCGTCGCCGACCGTGATTCCGTCTTCGATGATCAGATACCCGCCGGTCCCGATCGACAGGACCAACGCGACGAAAACCAGAATCTGCAGGATGTAGCGTGCCGACTCTTTCATGCGTTTAGCTCGACCGACCGCTTTGAAGCATGCCCGATCTCTGGCAGCCGCGTGCACGTCCGGTCCCGGGGGATCACAACCGGGAGAGTTGTTTGTGTGGACGATGAACCGAAGCCCCATTGTAACCCATGCCACCGACCCATTGGACGCCGGAGAAGGCCGGCGGATCGAAAAGCGGTGACGAGCCAGCTTTCCGAGTCAGGTATCCGAATCGGTAAAACCGGGCGGCGGAACCACTTGCCCGTCTTGAACCAAGAACTCCACTGCCGCCTGAGCGTATGGCTGAGTCTCCCGTCGCTCCGAATCCTCGCTGTCCAGCGTGACCATCCCGGATTGATTCATGTACCGATCAAAAGTGAACCGTTCCCCGGCTGAGTTTGACATTGACGTTGATCAACCGCCCGCTGCGTTTGTCTTTGACCAGCAATCGCACCCATCCAAAACGGCTGGCGTAGCGCTGCAGTGCCGTGTCGATCCGCAGAGCCCGATGGGTTCCCATCCCAATCGGATGTTCATTGACGGCGAGAATCCGATCGCCCACTTCCAATCCCACCCTGGCCGCCGCCGTCCCCGGGTAGACTTGTGTCAGCAACAACCCGTTCGCACTGTAGCTGCCATAGACGCCTAAATACCACCCGCCGGAAACAGGATTACCGGAACCCTGGCCGGGTTTCGGTTCGACAAACCCGCCGCCTTCCACCATACCGAGCGTGGTTGCCGAGCGATCCTCGGCCGTTTGCTCACCGGTTTCCGGGCCAATCACAACAACGTCGTCCGCCACCGCTACCGCCAACGAAGACGTGACGAGAAGGGAAAGGCCGATCACACTCCACCGCAAAACGTTCATTTCGAATGTCCCACGACACGTGTGTGCCAGGAGAACTGCGAAGCGCAGCAGCCAAGTTGGCACCCGACCGGCCGCGTCGTTGACGCGCTGCAATAATCGTACCGAACGTGTTGACGGGACAAGCCCATTCAATATTCGATAGACGCCGAAAAACGCTGTCCGGGCGAGGCCCCGATGGGATACAATCGACCGCTGGAAGTGCGTTCATTCTTCAGTCCACTGTTTGACGTGGCACGCACCATGCTTGGAACCCACGAAGCGTTCACGCGCAACGCGTTTCGCTGCTGCATTTGCGACACGGAGATCACTCGTCAGCAGGCCAGATCGTTTCAGACCTGCACGTCATGGAAGTGCCGTTGCGAATACCGAGGCCGATTACGCGATCAAGCAAAGCAAGCCGAAGCGAAATACGAACAGGCGCTGATAGAATTTCGAAGCGGGCTTTGTTCGACGCGCAACCAACTGGCCGATGCATGCGGGTTTGAACATCCGGAAAGGTTTTTGCCGGTTTGTGTCCCAAGCTACAAAGCTGAAATGGTCCAGATGAAGGCGGACCGGCGTGAAAAGCTCCGAGCGTTTTTGCTCGCCCTCGTTGAAGACTGCACTCGTGAAACGGACGTCGATCCGCATCCCCATTCGGAGACGCCGGATCTGGCGCGCGGTACAGACTCGAGCGACCACGACGCCGCGTCGGAAACGCAAACCATGTTCCTGCGCGTGGCCTGTACTTGCTGCGGCGGCCATTGCTGCACCGACGGAGGCGATCAGGCTTATTTCACTGTCGACACGATGCGTCGGTATATCGCCCGCCACCCGGATCAAAGTCCTGATGCGATTGTGGACGACTATCTGCAGCATGTCCCCGACGAAACCTACGAAGCGTCCTGCATCTATCACTCCGCGACCGGTTGCTCCCTGCCCCGCCAAATGCGGGCTGATCTCTGCAATGCCTTTGAATGCTACGGTTTGACACACCTACGCGATCTGGTTGCCGAAAATGCCGCGACGGGGCTGTTCATCGCCGCCACGAACCAGGGACAGGTCATGCGTTATCGCTTCGTCGAACCACTGCATCAGCCCGACGCGCCACCGAGTGGAAGCTAAGTGTCCGATGCAAAGGAGTGGCGTAAGCTTCCAGCTTGCGTTTCACGAGTGAAACGAGACGGCAAGCTGGAAGCTTACCCCACTTTTAAAACGAGACGGCAACGACATCCACGCTACGCCAGCACGTCCTTGACCACATGTCCGTGAACGTTGGTCAAGCGTCTTTCCAGCCCGTTGTGGTAGAACGTCAATCGCTCGTGGTCGAGTCCCATCAAATGCAAGAGCGTAGCGTTGAAGTCGTAGACGGTGGTTGTGTTGGCGGCCGCCTTGAATCCGAACTCATCACTTTCACCATAGCTGATCCCTTTCTTGACACCGGCACCGGCCAGGAAACAGGTGAACGCGTCGGGGTTGTGATCGCGGCCGGTCCCGTTGCCCTGTAAAAACGGCATCCGTCCGAACTCGGTCGCCCAAACGACCAGTGTGTTTTCCAACATCCCCCGCTGCTTCAAATCCGCGAACAACGCCGCGGTCGGCTGATCCATGATCTCCGCCTGCATCGCGTGCGTTTCCAGAATATTGGCATGCGAATCCCAGTTGGTGATGCCGTTTCCGCCGGCCGGGTCGCTGCCGTTGAACAATTGCACGACACGCACGCCCTTTTCGAGCAAGCGTCGAGCAAGAATACAATTGCGTGCATACTGGCCGCGCAACTCGCTGCCGCCTTCGACGCCGTACGCGTTCAAGGTCGCGGCGGTTTCGCCCGAGATGTCCATCACGTCCGGGACCGTGGTCTGCATTTTTCCGGCCAGTTCATAGCTGGCGATCCGCCCGGCCAGATCGGCGTCGCCGGGGTACTGTTCCAAGTGTTTCGCATTGAGCCGGGCCAACAGGTCGACGCTCAGTCGATCTTCCTGAGCCGAGAGCACGTCGGGCCGCCGCAGATTGTTCGGCGGCGCCGCGGCGCTGAAATCGGTGCCTTGGAATGCGGCGGGCAAAAAGCCGTTGCCGAAGTTGTTCTTGCCACTTCGCGCCAAACCTCGTGGGTCATTGATGGCGACGAAGGCCGGCAACTCTTGGTTTTCCGTCCCCAGTGCGTAGGTGACCCAGGCTCCGAACGACGGAAAGCCTTCCATCGTGAAACCGGTGTTCATGAAGTTTTCGCCCTGGGGGTGCGCGCTCGTGTCGGTCGTCAGCGAGTGGATGAACGCGAAATCGTCGACGTGCTGGGCGAGATGCGGCAGCAGTTCAGAAACCATCTTGCCCGTTTCGCCGCGCGGTTTGAACTCCCAAAACGGTTTGGCGATGTTTCCCGTCGGGCCTTCAAAGGTCACTTCGGGGATCCCCGGTGGCTTTTGTCCGTGCAGTTCCCAGAGCGCCGGTTTGTAGTCAAACGTGTCGACATGACTGACCGCTCCGGGGCAATAGATCACCAACACCTGTTTGGCAGGCATCTCGAAGTGCCCCGGGCGCGAGGCATACGGCTGACTCGGATCGATGGCAGGCCGAATCGGCGTCTTCCCGCTGACCGTTTTGACATCGGCGGCCAACAATCCGTCAGCCTCGAGCAAGCTGGCCAGCGCCAGAGCACTCGTCGACAGTCCGGCCGTATGCAAAAAACCTCGGCGATCGAGCAAACGACGGCCCAAGGGGGAAAGCTTTTCAGGGTTCGTCATGGTTTAATGGCAGCGTTGTGTTTTCGAATTCGATCGTGTGCAACTGTTTCGTGCTCGCATGCGTATCAAGCACCGCACGCGGTGCAGGTCGGTCAACGGATCGTGGTACGACGTCCTTTCCGGGGCGTCGAAAAACAATGGGCGACTGCCCGGAAGGGCCGTCGGACCAGGCATGCGGCTAAAGCCCAATACCG
>NZ_JANZKV010000329.1 GCF_025060895.1 Stieleria sedimenti
TCACAAAACCGACAGCCCGCTCGCGCCGTTCCGCTAACCAACCCCAACCCCTCCCCCCTCACGCGCCCGCCGGTTGCAGCGTCGGCGATTCGACATCCCCGTACTGGTGTATCGACTCGGGCGCCAGCTTGAGCGCCGTCCTGAGGTCCATGAACAGGACAAAGACGACCGGAACGAGCACCAGCGTGAAGCACGTCGAGACGATCATGCCGCCCAAAAAGACGACGCCCAGCCCGCGGTACAACTCGCTGCCCGCACCCGGAAACACCACCAACGGCAACAACCCCAACACGGTCGTCAGCGTGGTGATACAGATCGGACGAATCCGCGTACGGACACTCATCGGAACCGCCTGGATCGGCGCGAGATGTTCTTCGCGCATATGAACCAATGATTGGTGCACGATGAGAATCGCGTTATTGACCACCGTGCCGATCAAGATAATGAAGCCGAGCATCGTGAGCACGTCCAACGACTGGGGGACAAACAAGTTCAACACCCACAACCCGACGATGCCGCCGACGGCACCCAGCGGCACACTAAAGATGACCACAAAGGGATAGAGCCAAGATTCGAACAGCGCGGCCATCAACAGATACGTGATCAGCACCGCCATCAGAATATTGAAACGGAGCGCATCCCAGGCTTGCCGCAACTTATCGGCGGTACCGGACAGCGCGACGAAGTACTCGTTGCCGATCGTCCCCTCCTCGACCAACGGCGCGACGATTTGCCCATTGACCAGTTCCATCGCTGCTTCCAGCGGCATCTCGTCCGGCGGGCTGACTTCGACGGTGATCGAACGCAATCGTTCACGGCGTTGGATTTGTTCCGGTCCGCTGCCGTATTGCATCTCCGCGACAGCCATCAAGGGAACGACTTCTCCGTCACCGGTCGCCAACGGCAGCGACATCAACGCTTGCGGGTCCGCATTGCGACCGGTCGGTCCCTTGATCGTCATGTCGATCTTGTCCCCGCCCACGTAGTAGTCACCGGCATAGGCGCCATCGACCATGGCATCGGCGACGTAACCGAGGTCGGTCGTGTCGATCCCCATCTCGGATGCCGCCAGCAACTTGGGTTTGAGATGGATTTCCGGACTGGACAGTTCCAAACTCGGCTGGGCCGACGCTTGGCCCTCGGGCATCAACCGTTCCACGTCGTCAAGCACGCGACCGGCGATGACGACCAGCCGTTCCAGGTCAGGACCGGAGATCTCGATGTCGATCGTCCGTCCGCCCGACATGCCGCGTCCGAACAAGCTGGATTGCGAAGCCATCACGCGGATTCCCGGCAACCCGGCGCCGGCCTGGCGAATCAACGGAACCAACTCCGACGCCCGCTCGGGATCCCGGGCGCGAAACCCCATGAACAGACTTCGCTCGCGGATCGAGCAAAAGTAGTAATCCAAAACCGGAGCGTCCGAGCCATCGGTGGCCGCACTGCCTTCGTCGACATCCCAAACCGGGCGCAACCGCTCCTCGACGATCGCTCCGATGTCGGACAACTCGTCCAGATTGTAACCGGCCGGAAGCGAAAACCGTGCGAACACGAAGTTACGGTTGCCCGTCGGCAGGTATTCGACCTTCGGCCACAACAGATAGCTGAGTCCGACCGAAACCCCCGTCATCACCAACACGACCGCGATCGAACGCAACCGGGAACGAAGCACCCAGGAGTTGAAACCGACGACCGAATCGACTAGCGACGATGCGGCACCGCGCGTGGTCCGTTCGAACCAACCGTCCGACTGGGCCTCCGATTGGTCGTCGGGGACACCGTCCGACGCTTCCGCAGCCGCGTCGTTGCGGGGACGCTTGCGGGCGAACAAACGTGACGCTGCGGTCGGAATCACGGTGAAGGAGACGAGCATGGAAAATGCGATGCCACAACTGATCGCCAGGGCGATGTCGCGAAACAATTGCCCCGCGGTGGCTTGCACGAAGATGACTGGCAAAAACACGGCGATCGTCGTCAGCGTCGATGCCACGATCGCGCCGCCGACTTCGCCGACGCCCCGTGACGCTGCGACAAAGGCGGTTTCGCCGAGCTGTTTACGCCGGGTGATGTTTTCCAGAACCACGACCGCATTGTCGACCAGCATGCCGACGGCAAAGGCCATCCCGGCCAGCGAGATCACGTTCAAAGAACGCCCCAACAGTGTCATGCACAAAAACGCCCCGGCGATGCTGATCGGAATCGCCACCGCCGCAACCAGTGCACCGCGTGCGATGCGATAGCCCAACACGAAAATCAACACGACGGTACCGACGTAAAACCAGGGCGAGACATACACCGACGCGACCGCGGTTGCCGCGATCGCCACGCTGGCCAACACGGTGGCCCGTCCAAAATGCAAAAACAACATCAAAATGATGATCGTCGCGGCGCTGCCGATCAACATGTTTTGCACCACCAACGCGATCGCCGATTCGATGTACTCGGTCTCGTCGTAGTACTGAAACAATTCCAACCCTTCGCGTTTCAAAATCCCTTCGTTCAATTCACGATTGGCAACACGCAACCCCTTCATCACTTCCATCACGTTCGCGCCGCTCACCCGCCCGACACTCAGACTGATGCTTTCGGTTCCGTAGCGCCGCGCGATGCTCTCACGGTCCTTGTACCCCAGTTTGACTTCCGCGACGTCACCGACGTAGACACGTGTGTTGCCATCGGAGACGAGCAATTGTTGCTTGACTTGCTCGGGGTCGCGAAACTGGCCCAGGGTTCGAATCACCCAAGTCCGTTTGCCTTGAAAAAAGTCTCCGGCGGTCGTGTCGCTGTTTTGACGGTTGAGCGCCTCGCGGACCTGCCGAATCGTGATTTGCCGCGTCGCCAACTTGGCCGGATCAACGATCACCTGCAGCTCTTGTTCGCGTCCGCCCCGCGTCTCGGCGTTCGACACCCCCGGAACGCGTTCCAATCTCGCCTCGACAAAATCCTCCGACAACTTGCGGAGCTTTTCCAAATCGACCGGGGGCGGTCGCAACGCTTCCAGTTCCGGGTGCGCGGCAAGATGCTCGTCCAAACAGTTTTGCAGACGAAACACACGAAGGGCAGAATTACTTGCCCGCCTTGCCGGTTCGAGAACCTCCGCGATCTGGGGATGGGCGGACTGGAATTCGGCGATCGCCTGACCGGTCGGCGGTCGCGGCGTCAACGCAAATCGCGCGATCGGCTGAGCGCTCAGATCCGACGCTTCGATGACCGGTTCACTGGCGTCCAACGGATACTCACGGACCTGCTGCAAACGCGTGTTGACCCGCGCCAAGGCATCGTCGATGTTGGTTCCGATCTCAAACTCCAGCGTGACCTCCGCCGAAGAAACGCTGCAATTGGAGGAGAGCTTGACCAACCCCTCGACACCTTGCAATTGTTCTTCCTGCTCGAGCACAATCTCGCGCTCGATTTCCTGGGGGCTGGCCCCGGGCCATCGGGTTTCGATGGTCAGCACCGGGTTTTGAACCTCGGGAACCAATTGTTTGGGGATCAGCCCCAGCGACAACGTCCCGAACAGCGCCGCCAAGATGGCACCGACATAAACTTTGACGGGGTTGCGAATCAGAATCTCAAACACGTCACTCAACCGTCTCCGACGGTGACCTCCACGGATTGCCCGGCCGCCAAACGCTCGTTGCCACGCGTCACAACGATCGCGTCGGCGTCCACCTCGCCGGTGATCGCAATCCAATCGCCTTGGGCGACCCCGAGTTTGACCGGCACTTTGCGGACGACCGCTGCCTGTGATTGACCCGCGGCAGATGATTGACCAGCGGCAGATGAGGCGCGGCCGACGTCGACGACAAACACCGATTGCCGAACCCCATCTAACACGATCGCATCGGTGGGCACAAACGTCTGTTCCGCTTCGGGCCCGATGGGCAAATCCATCCGCACCACCATCCCGGACATCAACATCGGAATGCCGTCGTCGATCCGGTTCTTGATCCGCACCAACACCGGAAAGGTTCTCGAGCGGGTGTCGGCCGCCGGCACGATACGTTCCAGCTGCCCCAGCAGCAATTCGCCCGGCCGAGCGTCAAACTCGACATGGATGGTCTGGCCCGGACGCAAGAAGACCACCTGAGCGGCCGGAACCGCCACTTCCACCCTGACGGTATCCAACTCGATCAAGTCGACGACGGGATCGCCCGCGGTGATCCAAGCGCCCGCTTCGGTGTATTCGGCCGTCACGTAGCCATCGAAGGGCGCGATCAGGGCGTGCTTCTTGAGTCGGTCTTCGAGCAAACGGACTTGTTCTCGCTGCAGATCCACCCGCGCCTGGGCCTGGGCGACCTGCTCGACACGCGGACCACTGACGAGTCGTGCATGTGCGATGGTCGCCGCTTGCAGCAACTGTCGCGAGGAATCGGCTTCCGCGGTCGCCACGTCGAGTTCTTCGACCGAAGCGGCTTTGGACTGAACCAGTTTGGACATCCGCGACAGCTGGCTGGCCGAACGTCTGGCAATCGCCCCGGCGGCCTCCATTCTCGCCTCGGCTTCGGCGATGTCTTCGTCGCGCGATCCGGCTTGAAGCTCCGCCAATTGATGTTCCACCAAACGCAATTCCGCTCTGGCCGCGGCGATCTCAATCTGGATCACGTCGGTCTGCAAATCGGCCACCGTGTCACCGGCGGCAAGCCGATCTCCACGCTTGGCGTGTAAGGTTTTCAACCGACCGGGCAACGAATAGCCGATCGTCGTGGTTCGGCTGGGCGTTACCGTCCCCAACAACTGATACGCCGATTTCGACTCTCCCCTGCGGACGCGGCAGGCCATCACCGGCTGCAGGATTTCTTGATCGGACTTGGCGGGCGGTTGGGCCGGCGCCACAGCGGCGATCAAAAGAATGCCAAACAGCGTGCCGCACCGCATGGCCCGAATGACGCGTGACGAAGTGGACATGGGATGCATCCCAATCGAACCGTGGATCCAAGGCTCGATTGATCGTGGGGGTGGGAACGGGGCGGGGATCGGAATCCGGTAGGAAACCACATCCTAGTTGACCGCGTCAGAGCTCACCACACTGCACCTGAAGAAATCGCGGTTTGGTGATCATTCGATCGTCCCACTGACGCCTTCATCACATCCTTTTTTGACCCAGCCATTTTTTGACCCATCGCTTCACCACGTTCCAGCCAGATCGACGTCGCCACGATTTTTCCGCAAGCCATGTGGATCATCAAGGATTTCGCGGACCGATGCCAACAGATGTTCAGCGGTAAACGGCTTGTGGACCACCGGGTAGCCGGGCGGGACTTCTCCGTTGTGGGCGACTTCCGGGTCATGCCCGGTACAGAACAGCAACGGTAACTCGGGGTTGCTTTCGGCGATCTGACCGCACGCTTCACGCCCGGTCATGTTGGGCATCATCACATCCAAAATGGCCAAATCAATTTGATCGGCCAGTTCGTTGACGCGTTGCACCGCTTCCTGTCCATCGGAGGCCAACACGACGTTGTATCCGGCACGCTGCAAGATCCGGCTACTGACCTGTCGCAACAGTTCTTCGTCGTCGGCGATCAAGATGGTGCCGATGCTGCCACCGGCGTCTTTCGCTCGATCGGTCACGGGCTGGCTGAGCGGCTGCGTCGCCTCGCACGCCTTGACGGCGGGCAGATAGATGCGGAACGTCGTGCCAACACCGACCTCCGATCGGACTTCGATATGCCCCTGATGCTGTTTGACCAAACCGTACACCATCGCCATCCCCAAGCCTGTCCCCGACCCGACTTCCTTGGTGGTGAAGAAAGGCTCAAACACTCGCTCGACCACCTCGGGGGCCATTCCGCTGCCCGTGTCGGAGATCGAGATGCGGACGAACGGGCCGGGCCGCAGCACGTCGTCCTGGCGACAGTACGCTTCATCCAATACAACCAACTCGGTGGCCAACGTCAGCTGGCCGGTGCCGTCCATGGCATCGCGTGAGTTGATGCAGCAATTCAGCAGCGCCTGTTGCAGCTCGACCGAATCGGCGTGCACCATCGCGGAGGTGGGATGCAGTTCTTGACGTAACGTGATGCGTGATCCAAGTAGCGGCTTTGCCAGCCCGACCAACTCGGCGACGACACCATTGACATCGAGATCGACGCAACAAAGCGGCTTGCGCCGGCTGAATCCGAGCAACTGGCGTGTCAATGCGGTTGCGCGCTCGCCGGCTTTGAGAATGCATTTCATGTCTTCGTGCAACGCCTCGCCCGGGCGTGTCGCGTCGAGTCCGAACTGGGTGTAGGACAGAATGATCTGCAACAGATTGTTAAACTCGTGTGCGATGCCACCGGCCAGCATCCCGACCGCTTCAAGCTTTTGGGATTCGCGCAACTGCTTTTCTTTTTCCAGCAGCTGTTGCTGAGCCAGTTCACGTTGCTGCATCTCACGACGAATTTCCTTCGTCTTTGCCGCAACAGTCTTTTCCAAATCCGCGACCGTGTTGCGAGAGGCTTCGGTCAGCTTTCTCTTTTTGGTCATGGCGGCAGCGATCTGAGCCACCTCGGCGGCATCAAAGGGTTTGCGCAGAATCAGCAGTTGATCGCTGTTGCCGAGTTCTTCGACGATTTCAGACCAGGAATAGTCCGAGAACGCGGTGCAGATCAAAACTTGCAGATCGGGATCGGCTTTCCACAACTGACGGATCGTCTCCACACCGTCCCAGCCCGGCGGCATCCGCATGTCGACAAAGGCTGTACTGAAGGGGCGTCCTTCCTGGATCGCCTGGCACACCATCCGGTATCCTTCTTCACCCTGGTAGGCGGACGACAGTTCATAGGAGCGTGCTGCTTTTGTTCGTCGTGACGAAGAACCGAACAAGGACACTTCGAGCGAATCCAATTCCGCGTCGGCTTGCGAATCGTTACACAGGATCTTGCGAAAATCATCGTGAATCGCCGTGTTGTCATCGATGATGATGATACGTGGGTTCTCGGAATCTTCTGCGACCTGCTCGCACGCGTTCATCGCGTCGGCCCTGTGTACATCGTCCATTATTTCGGGATCGCCCTGGGTTGAGTGTCACTGTTGCTTGCAACCTTCGCTTGTGATCAGCCGAACGACCTTGATCGCGGGAAAGAACTGATTGAATTGGTTCGATTTGAGGGACAACCGACACTCCTGGTCCGCATTGTTTCCCTGCCCGGTGGGTTGTATCGCTTTCGGCGACTCTCCGCCTAACGGGTGCAGCGAACGAGGGCAACCGGCGCTGCGGTTTTCCGTAAAGCTCTGCGAATCGATGGAATCGGCTCGTCCAACATTCGACAACACCAGAAGGTGGTCACTGAGACACCGGCGTGCCGGACAATCACGCCAACGATCCGGAAGTCGATCCTGGGGCAGGAGAGTGAAGACAGCATTTCAAGACGAGACGCCCGGCGATAACGCCGCGGAACGGCGCCGTCATTTCAGTGGTCGGACCTTGGATCGTCGTTCCCGCCGAATCCGCATCGTCGCGGTAATGCTCACGGCATTCCTGCTGACAGCCGGTCCCGCCGTCGGTCTGGCTGAAGAAACACTGCCCGCGGCCGATCAACCCGCCCCAGCCCCCCCGCGGCTCGAGCACCCTGACTCGTTTGACGAGGACACCGCCGAACCCGACGACGACGAAGGGCTCGACAGCGAATTGGATTCTCTGTTGGACCAAGACCTCGGTTCGCTGCGGCGGACGTCAGTCGCGCCTGCACTGGAGGTCGAGGTGTCCTCGGTCTCGCGTCAGAAAAGCACGATCGGCAGATCCCCGGCGGCCGTGTTCGTGATCACCGCCGACATGATTCGTCGCAGCGGCTACCAGTCGATCCCCGAAGTGCTTCGGCTGGCACCCGGGCTTCAGGTGGCGCGGATCGATGGGAACAAGTGGAGCGTCAGTAGTCGTGGCGAGTCGGGCCGATTCAGCGACAAGCTGTTGGTGCAGATTGACGGTCGGACCGTTTACAACCCGTTGTTCGCCGGTGTGCTGTGGGATGTCCAAGACGTGCTCCTGGAAGATGTTTTGCGGATCGAAGTCATTCGCGGTCCCGGCGCGACGGTGTGGGGCGCCAATGCCGTCAACGGGGTGATCAATGTCTTGACCAAGTCCAGTTCGCAAACCCACGGCAGCTACGCCATCGCCGGCGCCGGCACACTGGAACAGGGCTTCGTCGGCGGACGCCTGGGGGGACGCACCGAACGAGGCGTCGATTACCGCGTCTGGGGCAAATGGTTCCAGCGGGACGAGATGGATCTGGTCGGCGGCTCACCCTACGATGCGACGGACCAAGCCCGCCTGGGATTCCGAACCGATTGGGAATCCCCCGCCGATGACCAATTCACGTTTCAAGGCCAGTACTACAACGGCGACTCGGGCAGCCTGGCCGACAAAGATCTCGCAGGTCGCATCGAGTTCGACCAGCCGGTTTCCGGGGGCAACCTGCTGACGCGTTGGACGAGGACGCATTCGGCAGACCACGAATCCTCGCTGCAACTGTATTACGACCGTTTCGATCGCAAGGCCTACGGATTCGGCCAACAGACCAATCTCTTTGACTTGGACTTTCAAAGCCGGTTCCGCTACCGCTGTGACCACCGAATCATTTGGGGAGCCAGCTACCGAGCGATCTTTGACAAACTGACCAACAATGATCCGCTGCCGTACATCGCCGCGGACCCCGAGCGGCGCACGGTCCAACGGTTCAGCGCGTTCATTCAAGACGAAATGACGTTGTTGGAAGACGCCTGGTACTTCACGCTCGGTTCAAAGTTCTCGCACAACACTTACAGCAATTTTGAACTGCAGCCCAGCGCCCGTCTATTGTGGCTGCCCAATGAATCCGCTGCGGCGTGGTGCGCGCTCTCACGAGCCGTCCGCACTCCTTCGCGACTGTCAGCCGACGGGCGCTTGATTGTCAATCAGCCGGTGCCCTTAGGCAACTTCCCGCTCCAACTCCGGGGCGTCGGCGACTTGGGTGCAGAGAACCTAGTGTCTTATGAAGTAGGCTATCGACAGCAAACCAACGAGTTTTTCGCCTGGGATGCGACGGCGTATTTCCATGACTACGACAAACTGCAGGTGCTGCGGCTGAACTTTCCCCCCGCAGCCGTCCCGTTTCTCGACCTCTCCGACGCGGCCGCTGCCGACGGCTATGGATTCGAAGTTTCGGCGACCGCACAGCTGACCGCCTGTTGGAGCATGCGGGGCTGGTACGCGTTCCAACGCATTGAGTTCGACGAGCCGCCGCCGTCGATCGCCGGCTCGGCAGGCAGAGCCGGCGCGCTGCCACGCAACCAGGTTTCGTTGACCCACTCCTTCGACCTGAACCGCGGACGACAACTGGACGTCATCACCCGCTATGTCGACAACCTGCCCGCCGAAGCGACGCCTTCCTATGTCGCCGTCGACACACGATTCGGATGGAACCTCGGACGCAACGTGTCCGCTTCGGTCGTCGGCCGCAACCTGTTTGACCGACGGCACCGCGAATTCGGCCCCAATTACTTCACCGGCGACGTGCCGACCGAAGTGCCGCGTAGCGTGCATGCGTACGTGGAGTGGCGCCGATGAAGCCTGATCTTGCACGCACCATCCATCCCCGGCGCCGGACCGGTGTCGTGATGACGCTGTTGATCCTGACCGGCATCTCGGTCAATCAACCCGCCGCCGCACAATCCAGCCTGGCTTCGGAGCGGAACGTCAAAGTCGCCTACTTGTACAATTTCCTCCGCTACGTCCGATGGCCGGAGACGGCCTACGCCGACGAATCCGCGCCCACCGTGATTGGGATCATGACCGGCGATCCACACAGCCGTCTACTGAACCAAGTCGCTGCGAAGAAGAAAGCCCGGGGCCGGAGCATCGTCGTCCGCGAGTTTGATACGGTCCGCGAGATCCAAGCCTGTCATCTGGTCTTCTTGCATGCGGGAACCGCCCCGGCGGACGAGGCCGAAGCGATCGTGCGGACCGAACGACAAAACACGCTGTTGATTTGTGAGTCAGTGGTGGCGACACAACGCGGCGTCCCGATCCGCTTTTTCGCCGACCACGATGGAACGATCGGATTAAAAATCAACGTCGACGCGATGACCCGACGCGGTCTTCAGGCGGACGCCAAACTGCTCAACATCGCGAGCATCGAACGAGATTAGACTCAATGGGTAGAACAACCAAGCGATTCCGTGACTTTTCCGTACAAACCAAGCTGACGGTTTTGGCCGCCACGGCGATCACATTAGCCGTCTCGTTCGCCTGCGCCATCTTTGTGGTCCTGGACGTCCGACGCATCTCCGCGTCCAAAGCCACCCAATTGACCGCGATCGCCGAGACACTCAGCACCAACAGCACCGCCGCGGTGGCGTTCGGACAACAGGACGCCGCGGAAGAACTGCTGACCGCGATCAAGGGCCGAGCGACGATCGAGATCGCATGCATCTTGGATGCCGATGCATCCGTGTTCGCGATCTACCGACGTTTCGGCGATCACCCGGAGTTCGACCCGCAGTCGGTCACGCTCGGTGCGCACTACGGCGAAGACGGCTTTCTGGACGTGGCGGTGCCGATCATGGAGGACGGTGACCGCCTGGGCACGCTGATCCTGCGCGAAACAACCGCGGATCTCAGCCAGGCCCGCACGACACACATCCTGGCCGCAGCGGTCGTGCTGGCGATTTCCATCATCATCGGCGTGTTCGCCTCCTCACACCTCCAAGATTCCGTCACCGCCCCGATCTTGCGACTGGCGTCAACGGCCAAGACGATCTCACAGAGCGAAGACTGTGCGATCCGAGTCCAACACGACAGTGACGACGAGATAGGCGTCTTGTACCGCCAATTCAACGGCATGCTGGATCGTGTGCAGTCGCGTGAAAAAGCCGTCATCCAGGCCAGCGAACGATTGCAACAACTCAACCAAGAACTGGAGCAACGTGTCGCCGAACGGACCAGCGAACTGGAACAATCCAACGCCGCCTTGCAAAACCAAATCGAAGCCAAGGATCTGGCGACGAAACAATTGCAAAACACCCACGCCCAGCTGCTGGAAGTGTCACGCCGCGCCGGCATGGCCGATATCGCCAACGGCGTCTTGCACAACATCGGAAACGTGCTGAACAGTCTGAACATCAGCGCCAACCTGATCGACGAACGGCTCCGCAACGTCAAACTCGCCAACCTCGAAAAAGCAATCGAACTGTTGTTGAAAAACGAAGACGACCTCGCCGAGTTCCTGCTGCGAAGCGACCAAGGGAAAATCTTGCCGCGGTACCTGGGCAAACTTTCCGAAAGCATGCGTGATGACCAACGTTCCATCTTGAACGAAATCGAATCCTTGGCGTCTAACGTCGAGCACATCAAAGACATCGTCCACGCCCAACAATCCCACGCCGGAGCGTTCGGCGTGATGGAACAACTGCAACCGGCGGCCTTATTCGACGACGCGATCCATTTCGTGCACGATTCCTTTTCAAAACACAACGTCGAAATCGTCAGAGACTATGGCCAAGTCCCCGCGATCGAAATTGAGAAATCGAAGGCCATCCAGATCATCGTCAACCTGATCAAAAACGCCAAAGAATCCGTGCTCGAACACGATTCGGACGTCAAACGCGTGACGCTGCGTCTGGGACAATCCGGTGACGAAGTTTGTTTCCAGGTCAGTGACAGCGGGACCGGGATCGCACCGGACCGGATCACCACGATTTTTTCCAACGGCTTCACCACCAAAAAAGGCGGGCACGGTTTCGGACTCCATGCCTCCGCGACCGCGGCGGTCGAACTGGGCGGCAGATTGTCGGTCCACAGCGAGGGGATCGGCCAGGGAGCCACGTTCACGTTGCTGCTGCCCGTTTCGATCCGCACGCGACACAAAGCACTCGCCGGGTAATCCAACGCCCGCACAGTGAGGCGGAACAGTGAGGCGGAACAGTGAGGCGGCACGACTCGCGCCGATACGCTAAAACAACACGGTAGTCGAGGCGACACCCATGACACCGGCCGCGAGCAACCGATCCGATGCAACCATCCAGTTCCCACCACCGTGACGTAACCGCTTCCCCCAAACCCCGAATCGACCGCCGGCAATTGATCGCCGGAGCGTTGACCGCCCCGCTGGCCGTCGCAGCGATGGCACCGGGGGCGGGGGCGGTAGAAGAGTCCGCCCCCCCACGACGCGGCAACCGCATCGCGGTTTCCACGTACTCCTACTGGCGTTACCGTGACGACAGCAAGCTGACGATCGAGCAGTGCATCGACTTGGCCGCGGAAACGGGGTTCGATGGCGTCGAAATCCTGCACGTCCAGATGGAGGACGAATCCAACGCCGCGTTGCAACGGATCAAACAACGCGCCTTTCGGTCCGGGTTGGACCTGTGCGGATTTTCCACGCACCAATCGTTCGTCTATCCCGACGCCGCGAAGCGTGAGGAGAACGTCCGACACACCATCCACTGTATCGAACTGGCCTACGCACTCGGCATTCCGACCATTCGCGTCAACACCGGGCGCTGGGGAACGTCGAAAGATTTCGACACCCTGATGGCCAACAAGGGGATCGAGCCCAGGCTGGATGGCTACAGCGACGACGACGGATTCGCCTGGGTCCGCGAAGGTCTCGAAAAGTGCTTGCCGACCGCCGAAAAATGCGGCGTCGTGCTGGGGCTGGAAAACCACTGGGGACTCGGACGCACCGCCGCCGGCGTGCTGCGGTTGATCCGCGAAATCGATTCCCCCTGGCTCCGCGCCACCTTGGACACGGGCAACTTCTTGGAAGACCAATACGAACAATACGAGCAACTGGCGCCCGAAGCCGTCTTCGTTCAAGCCAAGACCTACTTCGGCGGAGGCACCTGGTACACGCTGGAGATCGACTACGACCGAGTCGCAAACATCCTGGCGGGGGTCAACTACCAGGGATACATTTCGCTGGAGTTCGAAGGCCAGGAGTCGCACGAAACGGCGATCCCCAAGAGCCTGGAAACCCTGCGTAAAGCGTTTGCCTGAAAGACCGGAAGGCTCGCGGGCTGTCGCCAACAAGAAACGAAAAATGGTAGCGGAACGGCGCGAGCCGTCCGGTGACAACCTGAAAGATCGGAGGGCTCGCGCCCTGTCGCTAACAGGAAACGGACGGAGCTAGCCTTGGCCGAAATGAAATCGGGAGAAAACAGATGGGAACACGGGTCACAGAAGAATCATGGTTCGGCCGGCTCGGCAAGGCGTTTGCCGGCATCCTGTTCGGCGGTCTGCTGACCATCGTCTCGGTCCCCGTCTTGTTCTGGAACGAAGGCCGCGCCGTCCGGACCGCCAAGGGATTGAAGGAAGGCGCCAAGGTGGTCGTCGAGATCCAACCCGATTCGGTCGACCCGGCCAACGATGGAAAGTTTGTCCACGTCTCCGGCGATGTCCAGACCAACGACGTGCTCCGTGACGACGACTTCGCCATCGAATACAACGGGATTCGATTGACGCGGCACGTCGAGATGTACCAGTGGAACGAAAACAAAAAGTCCACGAAAGAAAAAAAGCTGGGCGGGGGAACCCGGACGACCACCACCTACACCTACGAAAGAGACTGGTTCCCGGGATTGATCGATTCAAGCGAGTTCGACGAAGCACACTCGCACCAGAATCCGACCGAATTTGTGTTCGCCGATCGAACCTACCAGGCCAAGAATGTCTCCCTGGGCCGGTTCCGTCTTCCCGACTCGCTGATCGCCATGATCGGCGGCGAAGACGCCTTGGAACTTGACACGGCCAACGTGCCCGAAGGGTTCCAAGATCGCTCGATCATTCGCAGCGATGGACCCAGCGGCGCCTCGCGGATCTACCTTTTTGCAAACCCGCTAGCGGACAAAGCATCAAACCAGACAGTCGCGGCGGAACAAGCTGTGGACGAGTCCGCAGAACTGGCGCTCACACCGCCGGCCCAGTCGGTAGCTGCCGATGGGGCATCACCTGCCGAGCCGGATCGTCCCGAAACGGATGCGGCCGCCAACTCGCCCCCGACCGACAACGCATCCCCACCCTCCGGCGAACCCGGCGTGCGGGCAATCGAGACACCGCAGATCGGCGACGTCCGATTATGGTTCACCGCCACGCCGGTGCAGACGGTCAGCCTGCTCAGCCAACAAACCGGCGAGTCCTTTCAGCCGTTTGAAACGCACTACAACACCACCATCAACGTGCTGAAAGTCGGCGTCTTCAGCGCCGCCGAAATGATCGCCCAGGAAGAGGCCGCCAATCGAATGCTGACCTGGTTCTTGCGGGCCGGCGGATCGATGATGATGTTTTTCGGGTTGATGTTGTTGCTGCGTCCCCTGGTGGTGCTGGCCGACGTCCTCCCGCTGGCCGGTTCGCTCGTCGGATTCGGCACCGCCATCGTCGCCGGCTTGCTGACCGTCGCCGGGGCGATGACCGTGATCGGAATCGCATGGGTCTTCTATCGGCCCGTGTTGGGGGTCAGTTTGCTGGTCGTCGCCGTCGCCGCGGTCTACTTGATTTTCCGCCGCGGCCGGTCCAAGCGAGGGCAACAACGCGATACACTCACCCACGCCGACTTGGCGTGACCGGTCACCCATCTGGACCTCAACCCCACGACCCTATGAAACGCTTACCAATCGCCGCAATTTCGTTCGGCTTCTTGATTTTGAACCTGGGCCTGCTGCGGGCTCAGGTGGAGACGAACACCACCACGACGGAGCAAAAAGGGATGACTGATTCGGTACTGCTGAAACCATGGACGGGACCTTATGGAGGCGTACCGCCGTGGGATCTGGTACGAAGTGACGAGTTGATCGATGCCTTTGACGCGGCCATCGCGCAAGCGTCTGAGGAAATCGACGCGATCGCCACCAACCCCGAGCCGGCCACGTTTGAAAACACTGTGGTGGCGATGGAAAAAGCCGGGCAAACACTCGATCGCCTGGACGCAATCTTCGGTGTCCATTCCTCCAACTTGAACCTCGGGCCGATCCCCGACATCGAACGCGTCGTCGCGCCAAAACTTTCCGCCCACTCCGACAGCATCTACCAGAACAGCGCACTGTTCGAGCGACTCAAGGCGATCTACGAGAGCGATGAAAAAAAGTCGATGACCGTCGCCCAAGTCCGCTTGATCGACGACCTCTACAAGACGTTCGTTCGGCGCGGTGCCCAACTCAATGCCAGCGACAAGGCACGGCTGACACGAATCAACGCGGACCTTTCGCGGTTGTTCACCGATTTCAGCCAAAACGTCCTCGAAGACGAAAAGCGATTCGTGACCTGGGTCGAACAGGAATCGGATTTGGCCGGGTTGCCCGAAAGCGTGGTGGCGTCGATGAAACGGGCCGCCGAAGAACGCGGCAAACCCGATCAGTGGGCGGTGACCAACACCCGGTCGTCCATGGATCCGTTCTTGACCTACAGCACCAACCGGCCGCTTCGCGAACAGGTCTGGCGGACCTACTACAACCGCTGTGACAACGGCGACGAGCACGACAACAACGGGATCATCACCGAAATCCTGGCACTCCGCCGCGAGCGGGCCAAACTGCTCGGCTATCCCACCCACGCCCACTGGCGTTTGGAACCGACGATGGCGAAAACCCCCGAGGCAACCTTCGCGCTGATGAACCAGGTCTGGCCCAAAGCGGTCGCCCGCGTCGCCGAAGAGGTCGCCGACATGCAGAAGATCGCCGACGCCGAAGCCTCCGGTCCCGCAGAAAAAATCACCATCCAGCCGTGGGACTACCGCTTCTACGCCGAGAAAGTCCGCAAGGCGAAATACGACTTGGACCTCGGTGAAGTCAAACCCTATCTGCAATTGGAAAAGCTCCGCGAAGGCATGTTCTGGGTCGCCGGCGAACTGTTCGGATTCCAGTTCACGCCCGCCAAAGACGTCCCGGTTTTCCATCCCGATGTTCGTGTCTGGGAAGTCACCGGCCGTGACGGGCAACATGTCGGACTGTGGTACTTTGACCCCTACGCCCGCGCCGGAAAACGAAGCGGCGCCTGGATGACCGCCTACCGCGTCCAACAGGACATGGGCGACGCAAAAACACCGATCGTCTCCAACAACTCCAACTTCATTCCGGGCGGTCAAGACGAAACGGTGCTGATTTCCTGGGACGATGCCGTCACGCTGTTCCACGAGTTCGGGCACGCGCTGCACGGGCTCTGCTCCGACGTCAACTATCCCTCGCAAGCCGGCACGTCGGTCGCCCGAGACTACGTCGAATTCCCCTCCCAACTGCTGGAACATTGGCTCGACACGCCGGAAGTGCTGCAGAAGTATTGCCTGCACTTTGAAACGGGCGAGCCACTGCCGCAATCGCTGATCGACAAGATCAAGAAGGCGTCGACGTTCAATCAGGGATTCGCAACCGTCGAATACCTGGCCAGTGCGATCGTCGACATGAAACTTCACACCAGCGACCGAGAACGCATCGACCCAGATGCCTTTGAAACAGAAACTCTCAAAGAAATCGGGATGCCCGACGAATTGCCGATGCGACACCGCACGCCACACTTCGCCCACATCTTCAGCAGCGACAGTTATTCGGCCGGCTATTACAGTTACCTGTGGGCCGACGCGTTGACCGCCGACGCGGCGGAGGCCTTTGAAAAAGCCGGTTCGTACTACGACCCGGAACTTTGCAAAAGCCTCAACGAGAACGTGTTCTCCGTCGGCGACACGATTGACCCGGCCGACGGATTCCGACGCTTCAGGGGCCGCGACGTCGACACGTCCGCCCTGATGCGCAAACGGGGATTCTGAGGACCTGGGGCCACCGGAAGAATCAATGTCCAGTCGCAAAAAGTGGCGTAAGCTTCCAGCTTGCGACCCTGGCAGCGCAAGCTTCCAGCTTGCGACCCTTACAGCGCAAGCTGGAAGCTTACGCCACTTATATTCTTTCGATGGCCCTTCGTGTCGCATCAACGTCACGCTGCAACACTCCAACAAAGATCCATGATGACTCCCAAACACTACTTGCCGGTTGCCTTACTGGCCGGCTCCATCGTCGCCTCGGTTTCCCTCGCCGAAGACTGGACGGAATTTCGCGGGCCGGGTGGACAAGGGTATTCCTCCGCAGACTCGCTGCCGCTTTCCTGGAGCGAAACCGAGCACATCGCTTGGAAAGTTCCGATCGACGGCGACGGATGGTCCTCGCCGGTCGTCGCCGATGGCAGGATCTACCTGACGACCGCGGCACCGATCGATGGCGATGCCGACAAGACGCGATCATTACGAGCGGTGTGCATCGATGCCGACGACGGCCAGGTCCAATGGAACAAGGAAGTGTTCATCCAATCGGGCGACGGCGTGCAGATGCACAAGAAAAACAGCCACGCCAGCGCCACGCCGGTGCTCCGCAACGATCGACTGTACGTGCACTTCGGTCCCTCCGGCACCGCCTGCCTGACGACCGACGGTGAATTGATTTGGAAAACGGACCGACTCAACTTTAAACCGGTCCACGGCAACGGCGGTTCACCGGTGCTCTACAACGAGACGCTGATTGTCACCTGCGACGGCGGTGACCAACAATTCGTCGCCGGCATCTCGGCAGCCAGCGGTGACGTGAAATGGAAGACCGATCGTCGAGCGGAAGTCAAAAAAGGGTTTTCGTTCAGCACCCCAACGCTGATCGAAGTCGACGGTCAGCCCCAAGCCATCTGCCCGGGTAGCGGCGCCGTCGTCGCCTACGATCCAGAAACGGGTGCGGAGATTTGGAGTGTGGACTATGACGAAGGTTATTCCGTGGTCCCGCGTCCGATCTACGCTTGCGGACTCGTGTTCGTCAGCAGCGGCTACGATTCCGCATCGTTGTACGCGATCGATCCGACCGGCCGCGGTGACGTGACGGATTCGCATGTCCGCTGGACGCTGGACAGGGGCGTCCCCAAGACACCGTCAATGTTGGCCGTGGGCGACGAACTGTACTTCGTCGATGACGGAGGCGTCGCCTCGTGCGTCGATGCGCGAACCGGCAAACTGCACTGGAAAGAGCGTCTGGGCGGAAAGTATTCCGCGTCGCCGTTTTACGGCGACGGCCGCATCTATTTCCAAAGCGAAACGGGAACGACCACCGTCATCGCACCAGGAAAGGAGTACAACGAATTGGCGACCAACGCGATCGGCGACTCGGACCGGACCTTTGCATCGTTCGCGGTGATCGATGACGCGATCCTGCTGAGAAGTGAAACACACCTGTATCGCATCGAAGAGTGACCCGGAGTGTTCTCTTTGTGGGACATCGAGACGAGTCCGGCGTCTTGGAAACGTGTCCGCGACTCGGAACGTGAACTGACACAATTGCGAAGAGAGCAAGGTAAGCTCGTGGTCGACGACCCAGGCCAGATGAACATCATTCCTGTTCCAGGGCCCCAGCTGGATTGGCGGAGAAACTGGAGCTGGAGGGTTTATGCTCCGCCCGGCACGAAGATTGATATTTGCTTCTGCAACCGATTGATCCCAGCGGACGGACTCCCCGATGAGAAAGCAAATTACATCTGGCGGAATACGATGGATACAGAAGACTTCATTGGCTCGCTACCAAATGGCAAACTGCTGTCCATATCGCTGGTCAACAAATCCAAGAACGGAACAACAAGTGAACGGATTCCATTTCAGCAGCCGCTGGAAGGATTCATGCTGTGGCTCGAGCCCTGGAGTAAGAGGTAGTCGAAACCAATCCTGCAAGGGCGCGGGCTCTGCCCAAAACGACATGCGATCAGTGGCGATTTGGGCGCGGCGGATGCAACGAACGCCCGATCAATCTCCTGGGTACCGGTAGACTTTCGGCTAGAATGCGATCATAAGCCGCGAAAACAATCCCGAGCGTCAACCACAATGCACGGATTGAGCGGAGTCACGAAGGGCCCAGGTCCAGCTCTGCCAGCCCAGACCCAACATGAATGAAACGTCGCTTAGTTTGCTGCACCGTCTTCAACAGTCTTCCGAATCGGAGAGTTGGGATCGGCTCGTAACATTGTACGCACCACTCATTCGAGCATGGCTGCGGAAGTACGACATTCAAGAGAGCGACGCGGAAGATTTGCTACAAGAGGTGTTGCTGGCGGTATCGAAGGATCTCAGCAAGTTTGAGCATGGTGGGCAGCCGGGCGCTTTTCGGGGGTGGCTGAAGGGAATTCTGGTCAATCGGCTGCGAAATTTCTGGCGAGCACGAGACCGCCGTCGGGAGGCACGCGGTCATTCCGATATCGACGAGCGGTTGGCTGAGCTGGAGATTCCAACCAGTGAGTTGAGTCAGCTTTGGAACGAGGAGCACGACCGATACGTCTTGCGACAGCTACTCGAACTGGTCAAGCCTCATTTCGCCCCCAACACGTGGACAGCGTTCGATCGGGTCGCCCTCAAGGGGGAAAGGCCGCGTGATGTTGCAGCAGAAATGCAGATTTCGCTGAATGCTGTTGTGACGGCTAAGTCCCGAGTACTAGGCAGGTTACGTCAGGAATCCCAAGGGCTTGTCGACTCATATTCGGGTTTTTCGGCCCGGCGCTAACATAAATGTGCGGCTGCGGCTCTTTAAAGATAGCCGCACGTCACTCGCGGACGGATCCGTCTGTGCCCGAGAGACGAATGCTGAAAATTCAACGATGGAGAGCCCCCGGTGCCTGAGCAAACAACCGTGCCTGAGCAAACAACCCACCCCAGCCCTACCGATTTACACGCTTTCGGACTTGGACAACTTCCTCCTGATGAAGCGACTGCGATCGAGAGGCATATCAACGAGTGTGAACCTTGCTGTGAGACGATTGCCGATCTGTCATCCGCTGACACGTTCATTGAGCTTCTGCAAAGCGCAGAGCAGGAACCAAACGCTCCGACAGTGGATCACCAGTCGGGCACTGCCAATCGGAGTTCGGCGGGCGTTCCCGAACCGCTCGCTCAGCACCCGCGGTACGAGATCATCGATCTGATTGGCAAGGGCGGTATGGGCGATGTCTATCAAGCTCGCCACCGGAAGATGGAACGGACGGTGGCGCTAAAGGTCATCAATCGCGGACTGGTTCGAAAAGCCGAAGCCATCGATCGCTTCCACCGCGAAGTGAAGGCCGCCGCGCAACTGTCTCATCCCAACATTGTGACCGCGTATGACGCCGATCAAGCTGGTGACTTCCACTTCATGGTGATGGAGTTCGTTGACGGTGTCGACCTGTCACAAGTCGTGAAAGACCGAGGTGCCTTGCCGGTTGCCGACGCGTGTGAGTACGTCCGACAGGCTGCGATCGGTCTGCAACACGCACACGAACGTGGCATGGTGCATCGGGATATCAAACCTCACAACATGATGGTCACTGCAGATGGCACCGTGAAAATCCTCGACTTCGGCCTCGCCTCGCTGGCGCCGGAAGCATTGGTAGACGCTGACTCAGTCGAAGCTCGCGGTGAACTGACGGCGGCTGGCGCGATCATGGGCACGCCCGATTTCATTTCGCCGGAGCAGGCCGAGGACGCCCGTCAGGCCGACATCCGAAGCGATATCTACAGTCTTGGAGCGACACTCTATTACTTGCTTTCTGGTCGGGCGCCGTTTGACGATGGCAGCATCATGCACAAACTCAAGAGTCTGGCACACGTTGAACCGGAAGCGTTGGATTCAGTGCGCGACGATGTTCCCGAAGAACTTGTGGCCATCGCGTCCAGGATGATGGCCAAGGATCCCGATGAGCGGTATCTCACGCCGAAGGAAGTTGCAGACGCGCTGGAGTCTTTTGCACGAGCCAGGCAAGAGGAGATTTCAAAATCATCGCCTGGTCATCAAGTCCAACCCCGTCACTGGAAGCCCACGTTCCTGTCGTTGACCGCCGTTGCCGCGTTGTTCTTCACGGCGCTCTTCGCGGGACTCGTCTACTACGTCCAAACCGACCATGGAGTGGTTCGCGTTGAGGTGACCGATCCGTCGCTCGAAGTGAGCATCAAGGACCATACCATCACAATGAAGGACGGAGACGGGAAACCCCTGACCATCCGCCCCGGTGAACAGTCGCTGATCGTTCGCAACGACTACGCCGATTTCGAGTTCGAGACCGACAGCTTCCAGATTCGTCGTGGTGATAAGATCGCCTTCAAGGTCGACTACGTCAAAGGTGAGGTTGTGGTCACCAAGGATGGCGAGCGATTTCACTCGCAGACGTTGTCAGATGACATTGAGGTGCAGCAGATCCTCGACCGGATGGCAAGAGCGTACGCCCAGTGCAAGTCATACCGCGATTCAGGCGTCATCAAGACAGTGATTGTTGAGAACGCTGACTCACCGAAAATCACTTTCGAGCATTCCCTTACCACAGTTTTTCAGCGTCCCGACCGGTTTCGATTCGAAATCAAAGACCAATATGACGATGAGTTGCTGATCTCTCTCGACGGGCAAGACATCCAAACCTCGTGGGACATTGAACCAGGATTCCAAAAACCGGAATCACTGGAGCTCGCCATGGCTCAAGCAGTTGGTTTCACAGGGGGAGATGTCGGTCGAATTCCGGCCATGCTCATGCCCAAAAAACTTGACGGTTGGGTCGACTTGGACCTCATCGACCCGAGACAGATCGAGGACGGTAAGCTTCAGAATGTTGAGTGTTTTCGTTTGGAATACAATTTCCGCGACGAGCAAATCATCCTGTGGATCGATAAACAGTCCCATCTCGTTCGACGGATTGACGAACGGATCGAATCTGATGGCATTCGTATCAGCGAGCGGACGACGACCTACGATCCAACCATCGACGGCAAGATCACGGATAAGATGCTCGAATTTCATCCGCTTGCTAGGCGAGCCACCGATGCTGAAACCCATAAAGCTGGTCAGCAGCGGTCAGACAATCAGTTTGACATGCCGCTGTGCTGGTGCCCTGCTGGAGAATTCAAGATGGGCAGAAAGCAGCTACCAGTGACACTGACCCGGGGCTTCTGGATGGGTAAATACGAGGTGACGCAGGCGCAGTATGAAGCGTTGATGGGCGAAAATCCGAGCGAGAACAAAGGCGAAGCCCTGCCGGTTGAGAAGGTGGCGTGGAACGAGGCCAAGAAGTTCTGCCAAAAGTTCACGGAACTTGAACGCAAAGCCGGTCGCTTGCCCAAGGGTTGGGAATATCGACTACCGACCGAGGCTCAGTGGGAGTATGCCTGCCGAGCAGGCACGACCCTGGTCTGGGACGATGAGAAAGCCTTGGTGTACCCTTCCACGTTCGGAGACGATCTCAGTGAGCTTGGAGACTACGCTTGGTACAGCGCAAACTCCGACGGCACGCCGCACCCAGGCGGCCAGAAAAAGCCGAACGCGTGGGGATTGTGCGATATGTATGGGAACGTGCGCGAGTGGGTCCGCGACGCCTGGCAAAGCAAACTCTCTGGAGGGAAGGATCCGGAGGTAGACGTTGGGTCCCCCATTCACGCATATCGCGGAGGTGACTGGCTCACCTACGCGGAACCTTGTGGTTCGCCGTTCATCCGGGGTTTTGGCGTGGCCGGCCGCGAGGCACCACACATGAAGGGCTTTCGCGTGGCACTCGTTCCGGTCGGTGATTCCGGCGACGGCGCGGCCGCGGACGGCGACCACGCACAGCTCCAGGGAGAATGGGAAACTGTTTCGCTCACCGAAGGCGGAAAACAGCTTGCCACCGAAAATGGGTTTGGCGGTCTCCTGCTCCAGATCAAGGGCAACAGGTTTGTCATCAAGGAAAGGACGCCGAACGGTGAAAAGTCCGAGGTTGACACCGGTCGGATCGAGATCAACAGCACAATCTCCCCCAAGACAATTGACTTCATTGGCCACGCCCAATCAGCGTTCGGCATCTACGAGTTCGAGGACGGTGTGCTGCGAATCTGCCTTGCCGAACAAGGCGGGACTGATACGCCTGCGGGGGCACGTATCCCCGACACGAAACCCTTGAAACGTCCCACGACGTTTGATTCCCCAGCTGGCAGCAACATCATGCTGATGGAGTTCCGGCGGCAGCCAGATAACGCAGGTAAGGTTGAAACGCGACAACCGGACATTCTGGGCATGGGCAGGGTGGTGGCCTTCGTTCCACAGGAGACCGAGATGCTGGCCGAGATTGATCTCGACACATCGGAACGCGCGGTCGAGCTATGGGTGTCGGGCGATGATGCGAACGTTGTGCAGGAGGGTGACCGTGTTCAATTGGAATTTGAAGGCTGGCCAGCCGCGGAACCCGCTGGCTTTTTCGGCGGTAAGGTGATCAGCCTCGATCCCAAGGCTGACGACGCAGGAATGTTTCGCGTTCTCATCAAGGGAGATGACAGCGAGTCGTGGCCTGATCAACGGTATCTGCGGCCCGGTGTGCGCGCAAATTGCCGGATCTTTACCGCAGCTCAGAATCCTGCTCAATAATCCGAAGCCCAGTCGTCCAAGCCCACGGTAGAGCAAGTCGCGACGGAGCCGGTGGGCGAAAAAACACCAACGCAACTTCTTCGCTACGACCTGACCCTCGTCCCTGCGAATGCTCAACATGTTGTTGGAGCTCGACCGGGACATATCCTGCGTGATCCGCAATTGGCAAAGCTGCGTGAGTCCGCTCCACCCTCGGCAGGTTTCACTTCCTTGTTTGTCAACGAGAATGTTGCCGAGGTACTGGTCATCACATTGCCCAAACCGAATCGCATATCGAATCCACGAGTCATCATTCTCACCGTCGAGCAGGAAGATGCGATGGAAGAGGTTGATCGAGCCATCGGAATCCAAAAGTTGGGGCGTGGCGACACGGAAATCGCTGCGTGATGTCGGATTGTCAGTTGATGTTACAATCGACGTTGCGACAGGGCCGCTCATCCGCACCAAGCCGTGCTCCAGAGCTTCCGATCGCATGGCTTGAAGATTCGATGAAGTGCAAGCCACAGAATCAATAGTTGTCCCCACGAGGAACTCAAACGATGTCTCGGATTATGTTTGTAGCTGGAATCTGCTTTCTACTCGCGACGCCATGCTCTGCGAACAACAGTTTTTTTATCCCCGGTGACGCCTTCTTCTACTTCGAGATCGACCAATCCGAATGGAAGGCCCTCAAAAGTGGAGCACTCACGATTGTGGACTACGATCGACCCGAGGAGATGTCATTGACGTTCTGTGGATACGCAGGATACAAGAAACTAGATCTGTCCAGCCTTTCCGATCAATTTCGCGGTCAGCTGATCAAGTCAATCGCGTCAATGAAGGAGAACTATCCGACCAAGATCGTCGAGATCGATCACGGGGAGCCCACGTTGTTCGGTGCGCCATCAGGACTCGAGAGAAAAGAAACGAACAAGCTTCGCATCTTCGTGTACAACCGTTCGTTTGATTTTTCGCAGTTTCGGATTGGGCTCAAGTACAACGAATCATGGGCGGACACCGCTGTTCGCCTAGGCTTCAAGAGAGACCATTTTCGCTACGACTTTTTTGTTCCAACGCCTCAGGGGATTGCGGAGTCATGGCGTATGGGATCGGCTGTGAGTCCGCTCAAAGTGCAATTCCCAGATTCCGATCGAGGCTATGTCACGACTCCGATGAGAATCGATCCCTCAGCGGTGACCTTCCTGATTTGCCCACCGGTCTCGTTGACATCGCTTTGTTTTCCGCCTCGCGATTCGAAATTGGAGTGTTTCGCTGTTTCAGAAGATCGGCAAAGGACGTTGGTCAATGATACGAGCAAGGCACGGAAGTCCATCTGGCTGGAATCGAAGTGACGCTCCAACCTCGGTGAACTCCATCAACAGAGTGTTGCTACCAGCTGGAGATTCGAACGTCTTGGGACGTTTCAAGTATTTCATGTCGGGGATGCGTTCCTCCGCGGGGACATCGGTCCCGCCTTGTTCGACCAGGCAAACTCTCCGCACACCGTCCTTGAGTTCGTAAATGCCGAGAGATCGTCGATCGGGTTGGGCGCGGCCAATGTCCGGAGTTTTTACCATCGGACGCAGTGCGGTGAAACTCACACCAGATCCAACACCCGGTCCATCTGCTCGGCGATTTCCACCAAACGTTTGCGGTCGCCGCCCTTGACCTCCGCCGTCGCCCAACCGTGGTAATCGATCTTCGCCAGCTCCGCACGGACCTTGTCCCACTCGATGCTGCCTTCACCGAGCGGCTTGCGAAACCCTTCCCGCATGCCTTCGTTCATCGCAATGGTCAAGTCATACTCTTTGATGTCCAACTTCTTCGCGCGGCGACCGATGACTTCCAACCAGTGCTCCGGCCAACCCCAGCGGACCACGTTGCCGACGTCGAAATAGATCCCCACCATCGGACTGTCGAACGAATCAATGAAGCGGGCCATCCCCATCGGTTCAATCAGATACGACGCCCAGACGTTTTCACACAGGATCATCACCCCCTGTTTCTCGGCATGTCCGATCGCTTGACGAATGATCTGTTTGGTTTCCTCGTGATTCTGCAAGTAGCTGATCTTTCGATCGTATCGAACCACGTGCAAGACCGAGCTGGCGCCGAGCATTTTGGCCTGATCGATCGCACCGACCAAATCGGGATTGCTGGAATGGACCACGCCATGAATCGGCAGTCCGGTCGCTTCACTCGCCTGGGCATAGGACCGAACGAGCGCTTGGTTTTCTTTGCCGAGTTTGACGCGAGGTTCCACGCCGTCGAATCCGATGTCGCGGATCATGCGAAACTTCTCCAGCACCGATTCGTTGCCGGTGGCCATGTGAAGTTTAATGGCTTTTTTGATCTTGCCGGTGAACTGCCCGGCGACGGCCTTGTTGGGCAGTGACTGCGTTGCCAGCGCGACCGACGTCGCAGCAGCAGATTTCAAAACGGTGCGTCGTTGCATGATGCGAATCCAGGCGTGAAAGAGTTGAACAGTTGTAGGTCACGCTGTGCGTGACGTTCCCGTAGGTCACGCTGTGCGTGACATTCCCGTAGGTCACGCTGTGCGTGACATTCCCGTAGGTCACGCTGTGCGTGACGTTTGGCATGCATCGCATGCCCTACCGACTTGATCGCAAGCTGGAAGCTTGCGCCACAGGCGATTCGGTCACGACAGCGACCAACCCGCGCGGGGCTGGCGGCGGATGAACGGATCGGCTTCGGGGCAACCGAGACATTTCATGTTGACCGGATCCCAAGTGATTTTTTTGCCGACGCGATAGGCGACGTTACCCAGATGATTCGCCTCGGTCAGCGGACCGGCATAACTGAACGGGCTGCCGGTCTGGCCGCCGTCTAAACAGGCCGCCACCCATTCTTCGTGGTGCCCCGGCGAATCGGGGATGAACGGCTCGGGAGGGACAAAATCGGTGAAGTCGTCTTCGGGCAAGAGCACGTGTTTTCGATAGTCCGAAAGCAGCATGCCTTTTGAACCGATGAACAACACGCCGCTGTTCCATTGCGGAATGTCGCCGCGTTTCCAAATTTCCGGTTTATGTGTTCCTTGGTGCCACGTCAGTTTAACCGGGACCCGATCGCCGCGGCGGCCGTAGTGGTATTCCGCCGACATCGACGCCGGGGCGATTTCGGGATGGGCGGGTGGTCCAAACGCTTCGACCGTCTGGGGTGCGTCCAGCTGGAGCGCCCAGTACGGCAGGTCGTTCCAGTGGCTGCCCAGATCCGACATCGTGCCGTTGCCAAAATCCCACCAGCGGTACCAATTGGGTCCGGGGAAATAAACGTTGTGGAAAGGTCGCCTGGGCGCCGGCCCCAACCACAGATCCCAGTCCAGGTAACTCGGCGGTGTCATCCCCGTTTCGGGTCTTGAATCGACGAACAGCCGGTCGTTCTTTTTGGCGTCTGCTTCGGACTGCAGTCCCCAAGCACGACCGACCCAGACGTGGGCTTCGTGAACGTCACCGATCGCGCCGGACTGAATCAATTCGACCACGCGGTGGTAGTTTTCGCTGGCGTGAATCTGTGTTCCCATTTGCGTCACCACGCCGGCCCGCGCGGCGGCTTCGGTCACCGCGCGCGTCTCGGCGATGTTGTAGGCCAATGGTTTTTCGCAATAGACGTGCTTGCCCAATTGCAACGCCGGCATGGTGGCGTAGGCGTGGGTGTGTTCGGTCGTGCTGACCACCGCCGCATCGATTTCTTTGCCGACCTGGTCATAGAGTTTGCGAAAGTCTTGAAACTTGCGTGCCGCGGGAAACTGCTTTGCGGTGTTTTCGACGAAGCGTGTGTCGACGTCGCAAAGGGCCACGACGTCAACTTTTCCGGTCGCCGTGATCGCCTTTAAATTGCTTCCGCCTCGCCCGCCCACACCGATGAACGCGACCTTCATGCGGTCGTTCGCGGCGGCCTGGGCAGGTCGCGGGACGAGGGACAGCGAGGTCGCTGCCGCCGCGGCGACGGCAGTGTTTTGAACAAGAAACCGACGACGATCGATAGCATGCATGGCGATTGACCCGGCAGATGGGGGGAATGGAGGGGAAGCGGAAACGCGGGCTGGTGATGGAAAAGTGTAACAACACGGCACACGGAGCGTCGAATTCCGACCAAAATTGATCTTTCCAGGCTCTTCGTCACACCGATTCGCCTTTTTTTCTAAGGCCGTGGCGGTTCGATCGTCTTTCACTATGCATGGACGAGCATCCTTCTGCTTGCGCGGGCAATGAACCACTTGAATCACCAATGCGATCCATCGTGCGATGACGCCGCCCCCGAGCGGCTGAGCGACCAAGCATGGCTGACCCAAGTCTTTCGGGAAAACGAACTCCCAATGATGGGCTATGCGACACACCTGCTGGGCGATCGCGACCGTGCAAGCGACGTCGTTCAAGACACGTTTGTTCGACTGTGCAAGCAGCCTCGCCGACAGGTCCAAGATCGCGTTCGACAATGGCTGTTTCGAGTCTGCCGAAATCGCGCCTTGGACATCCTGAAGAAAGAGAGCCGGATGAAAACACTCGACGATGCAAACGCCTCACGCCAAATCAGCCGAGACTCCGATCCCGTGTCCATCGCCGAGATAAACGAACGGTACGAAAACGCGCAGGGCCTATTGGCCACGCTGCCGCCGCGACAGCAAGAAGTCATTCGGCTGAAGATCCATGGGGATTTGAGCTATCGAGAAATCAGCGAATTGACGGGGCTGAGCGTCGGCAACGTCGGGTACCTGCTGAGCACGGGTTTGAAACTGATACGCAACCGATTGGCGACCGCGGAATGACCAGCCACCACTGAATGACTGAGCACCTTTGAACCATCCAACCACCCAACCGCAACGTCACGCGTAGGCGGCGCGTGCACACCCACCCGAGAACCAGAACCATGACATCCGAACCAACCGACCAACAAGAAGGGATCGAAGAACGCGCGACCGCGTTTGTGTTCGGTGAACTGGAACGCGAGGAAGCGACCGAGTTCATGAAGATGATGGACGCGTCGCCGGAAGTGCGGGCGATCGTCGCATCGGTTCGTGACGCCGTCGGGGCCGTCAAAGCCGAACTCGCCGCAGACACCATGGGCGTCAACTTGGCCGACCGTCAACGCATCGAAAACGCCATCCGTGATCCCCTGCCCCAGCCGCCGCCGGTGGTGGCGACCACGCCGGATGCGTCGACGCGAACGTGGGTGCTCGGGCTGGCCATCGCCGCCACGTTGCTGCTGGTTTCCGGGCTGACCCTGCCGGCGCTCAATCGCGTCATCACGGCGAACACCGATACCCGGCAGCTGCGGGATCAGATCAGCCAGATGCAATCCCAACAGCAACGGCTGGTCGCGGAAAAACGTTCGGTCGAAATGGAACTGGCGTCCGTCCGTGCCATGCTTGCCGACGCCGCCGCCCCGCCCGCCCAACCGAATCAGGCCAACTCTTCGACAACAGACGTTGAGGCAATCGAGTCCCCCGGTCCGACCCTGGCAAGCTCCGACGCCGAAGCACAAGACCTCGGTGCGACCGCAATGGACACCGCGGTGGAACAGCCCGGGCTTGCGACCGATTCGCAACCGGAACCCGCGGCGGCACTAGAAAACGAAACGCCCGCTCCGACCGGGACGCCAAACGAACGCACGATGCTCGCTGAATCGGAGCAAGCGGACGACGACGGCTCGCCAGGCCCACCAGCAGGTCCCGCCACTGCGACCCCGATGAATCCGCTGCTGGCCCAGCCGGTGCCGCCGCCTTACTGGCGTCCGCGTCGCCCGCCCCAAGGACCGGAGTTTCGGATCGGCGCTGTCGATGACATGGAGGAGATGATGGGCATGGGCATGGGCATGGCTGGCGATGCTCTGGCAACCGGGCAACCGCGACCAAGTCTGGGCGAAGCGATGGCGGAAATTCCGTCGCTGATGGAACACATGGAAGTCGGCGGTGGCGATCAATTCGCGCCGATCATCGAGAATCCCTTCCTGCCGGTCGGCATCGCGCCGCTTTCGACTTTTTCGATCGACGTGGATACCGCCGCCTATGCCAAGCTGCGGATGAATCTGACCCAGTACAACCAATGGCCCAACCCGGACGCGGTGCGGATCGAAGAATTGGTCAATTACTTCGACTACCACTACGCGCCTCCACAAGATGACCGGCCCTTTGCCGCGGCGATGGAGATCGCCGAGTGTCCTTGGAACCCGAAACATCGATTGGCCCGAATCGGCATCAAGGCCAAGGTCGCCGACGTCGATCGCCCGCCGAGCAATCTGGTGTTCTTGTTGGACGTGTCGGGATCGATGAATCGCCCCAACAAATTACCGCTGGTGGTCAACGGCATGAAAATGTTGGTCAACCAACTCGGCGAAAACGATTCGGTCGCGATTGTGGTTTACGCCGGAGCGGCCGGCTTGGTGCTCGATGCGACCACCGGCGACCGCAAGAAGCTCATCGTCGATTCGCTCGACCGCCTGCGTGCCGGTGGATCGACCAACGGCGGCCACGGCATTGAACTGGCCTACAGCATCGCCCGGGACCACTTCGTTGACGGTGGAACCAATCGCGTCATCCTGTGCAGCGATGGTGATTTCAACGTCGGGCTCACCGACACCGACGAGCTGATCCGATTGGTCGAAAACAATGCAAAAAGCAACATCTTCTTGACCGTGCTCGGGTTCGGCAGCGACAACCACAACGACGCGATGATGGAACAGATCAGCAACAAGGGCAACGGCAACTATGCGTTCATCGATAGCCAAGACGAAGCCCGCAAGGTCTTGGTCGAACAAATGCAGGGCAGCCTGATGACCGTCGCCAAAGACGTCAAGATTCAAGTCGAGTTCAACCCGATGGAAGTCGAATCGTATCGATTGATCGGCTACGAAAATCGCATCTTGAATGCGAAGGATTTCGACGACGACGACAAAGACGGCGGTGAAATCGGAGCCGGACACACGGTCACGGCGTTGTATGAAATCGTTCCCAAGAGCAAGCTCAACTCCGAGGATCCGGCGTTGGCCCCCGCACCGCTTGAGGAATTGAAATACCAACGCCCCATTCGTTACAGCGAACAAGCCGCCAGCGGCGAGATGTTGACGCTGAAGCTTCGCTACAAACCGCCGACCGATGAGCAAAGCAAGCTGATCGAATTTGCGGTCAAAGACAGCGGCAAGGGATTCAACCGCACCGACCGCGACTTCCAGTTCGCCGCCTCCGTCGCCGCCTTCGCCATGCTGCTGCGAAACTCTCCGCACAAGGGAAACTGCAACTTTGACATGGTCGAAGAAATCGCCACCGCCGGCGCGGTCGACGATCGCTCCGGTTACCGCGACGAGTTTCTCTCCTTGGTCAGACGGGCCAAGCAACTCGGTGAAGAATGAGACCTTTGCTTTTTTCCCGCCCTGCAAACGCGTCCGCCGTGCCTGCTACACTGACGGTTTTCCACCGAAGCATGCGGGAGTTACATGGCGACTGACCTTGCCAATTCGACATCGGATCAGCTGGAGATTTCGTGCCAATCGTGCGGCGCGAAGCTTGTCTTGGGAGCGCATCTGCGTTCGACGCTTTGCCCCTATTGCGCTTCGCCATCGATCGTCAGCCGTCCACCCTCGCCCAATCGGCCCTCACCCACGTTTCTGGTCGGGTTTGTCGTCGATCACGAGCACGCGACCAAGGCGGTCAAAAACTGGGTCGCCGGCAGTCACATTTTCGCGCGATCGGATTTCAAGGCCGCCGTTCCGGAACTGACGCGAGGCGTCTACCTGCCGGCCTACTTGTATGGCGCGGTTGCCAACACGCGGTACTCGGCAAGCATCGGTGAGAATTATACGGTGACCGAGACGTACACGACCACCGATTCGAAGGGAAAGACGGTCACGCGAACACGCACGGTGACGAAAACCGAGTGGCGTCCCTTGGCCGGCAACCACTGCTGTTACGTTCTCGACGTGCTCGTCAGCGCCTCACAGGGCGTCACCAATGCGGCCCTGGAAGCCGTCGAACCGTTTGACCTGCGTGCCCTGCGGCGATACGCCGACTCGTTTATCTCCGGCTGGCTTGCCGAAGAACCCTCGCGCAGCCAAGACGATTGTTTCCGCTTGGCACACGACGAAACGATTGCAAAAGTTGGGACGATGCTCAAGAACTTTATGCCCGGAGACTCCCACAGTAACTTGGAGTACCAAACCGATCTGACACACGAGGTGATTGATTTGGTGTTGTTGCCGATCTGGACCTACGCGGTGCGTTACGCGGAAGACCGACCGCCGATCCAAATCCTGGTCAACGGTCAAACCGGTCGCGTCGCGGGCAAGGTCCCCGTCTCGGCCGCCAAAGTCACCTTCGCGGTCGTCGGCGTGCTGTTGCTGATCGGAATCCTCTTCCTCTTGTTCATGGCGGCGCAAGGATGAGCGAAACGATGAAGGAAACCCAAACCGCCGAAATCAATTGCACCCGTTGCGAGTCACCGCTGGAGTCCGGCGATCTGCGCTGTGCGATCTGTGGCCAAGCGGCCTTGAAGGCTCAGACTGCCGAGCGGAAGAAACTGGCGGTACAGATTTTGCGTTGCACCGGTTGTGGGGCAGCGATCGCCTACGACCCGAAACACCAAGCCCCCTCGTGTTCGTTTTGCGGCGACGTGGTCAAAGTCGAATCGATCGACGACCCGATGGAACAGACCGAACATTACTTGCCATTCACCGTCACAGCCGACGAAGCCCGCGCGGCGCTGCGGGGCTGGCTCGATTCACGGGGATGGTTCCGCCCCTCGGACTTGTCTGCATCGGCTCAATTGACCCAACTGAAACCGCTGTGGTGGGTCGCCTGGGTGTTCGACGCGGAGGCCTTCGTCAGCTGGACGGCAGATTCGAACGAAGGCTCCGGACGATCGGACTGGGCGCCACATTCGGGCCAGAACAATATCCAGTTTGATGACATCCTCGTCTCCGCGTCACGCGGATTGAGCCTCAGCGAAGCGGCCGCGATCAGTCCGGGGATGAACTTGGCGACCAAGCGGGAGACGCCCGAAGGGGCCGATCGCGAAGCCACTCTGGAGCGATTTGATGTCCAGCGATCGCAAGCACGGCAAGAGGTTTCGGCGGCGATTCACCGGATCGCCGCCCAGCGGGCGCAGCAACACTTCATCCCCGGAACACGTTTCCGCAACGTCAAAGTCGCGATCGTTCTGCGCCGACTCGTCACGCGGCGAATGTCGCTGCCCGCCTACGTCCTGGCCTATCGCTACAAAGACCAATTGTACCGCGTGGTGATCTGTGGCCAGGACCTACGTCTGATGGTCGGCACGTCACCCAAATCGTTGATCAAGATGATCGCCGTCGCCCTGATCGTCGCCGCCATCGGCATGCTGCTGTTGCTGATCCTGGCCGCCGGAAGCTAGTGGTCCGTCAACTTTTAAACTTAGCGAGCGTGACCCGAATGGCACGGGCAGGAGTGTTGGTGTGCAGGCTTTAGCCCGGATATTGCATCCGC
>NZ_JANZKV010000033.1:0-31484 GCF_025060895.1 Stieleria sedimenti
AAGCAGACAGGGCGTCGTTTTTACGTGCCCAAGCAAACCCGCGACCTATTCGGGCAAGCGGCTTAGCAATCCCGCCTCCCAACTCACTCTCCCAAGCAATCAGCCACGCTGCTGAACGTCGCTCGTGATATGCACACGGTGACCGCCGAGGGCGACGCGAACGTAGCGAGTCACCAAATGAGTTGCTCTTTTCCGTTGAGGAGCATTTTCGCATTGTTTCCCGCGTCGAAGTTTGCCTTGCTGTCTCAGTCGGTCGCGATCACGTCACGGTTACAACCTCAGCGCTACCGCCAGCTTTTTGCTTTCTCTGGCCGTCGCTAGCAACTATCGAACTATCGGGGACAGACCCCGAACTATCGGGGACAGACCCCGAACTATCGGGGACAGACCCCGAACTATCGGGGACAGACCCCGAGCAACGACACCAACTATCGGGGACAGACCCCGGAGCAGGGAACTATCGGGGACAGACCCCGAGCAACGACATCAACTATCGGGGACAGACCCCGGAGCAACTACGAGCAACGACAGACCCCGGGGTGAATGGGGACAGACCCCAGGGTGAATGCGGAGCAACTATTCGGGGTGAATGGGGACAGGTGAATGGGGACAGACCCCGAGCAAGACAGGTGAATGGGGACAGACCCCGGGGTGAATGGGGACGGTAAAACGGGGAGAATGGGACAAACTGGGGTGTGTCGTGTAGACGGCTGTTGGCGCGAATGCCAGATTAGGCGTGTCGTGATTGGGGACATTGGTCGTGAAACGATGAAATGAATGGTTCGTCCTCGTCGCGTTGACGTCGCGTCCCCATCGCCTCCCCTCGCCATCGCCTCCCCATGGAGAGACCCGGTGATCTTTGACCCCAATGAATCGCATCAGTTGACCGGCACGCATGCGGCGTTGTATCGCGAGTCGCTCGGCGTGATGCTGGATGTTTTCCGCGAGGCTCTGTTCGACGGGAGCGAAGACTACGTGTCGATCTGGTCCTTCGGCGTCACGTTGTTTGATGAATTGCATTGGCAACAGCAACTGAGTTTGTTGCTCTCGGTTTCCCGCTGTGCCTTGAATGGATCCGGCGATCCCGAGGAGTGGAACGCGCTGGAAAAAGCATCGTTCTACGCCGTCTATCGAAACGTCCTTTCCTATCTCGAAATTGAACGTGACCTGGAACGGATGGATGCGTCGGAAATGGATTACACGCTCGGCGAGGGCGGATTGGATTTGGAGGATGATGACGACGACTATGACGACTACGACGAAGGCGGTGACGAAGGGGAGGAGGACGCACAGAGTTGGCAGGAACTGATCACCGCGGCGTACCAGGAAAAGTGTCTCCGGGAGGGCCTGACACCGGAGGAGATCGAAGCGTACTTGCGATTTACTCCCGACGGCGATGGTGATCTACAGCACTGGTTCAGCTTGCTGGAAAGTCTCGCCGATCAGACGTTGGACGACCGGGACTTTGAGATGGCGGCGACGTTGATGGATGTCGATCCCGAAATCGCGACGGTCATCAAAACCGAGCTCGGGATCCAGCCGGATTACTTCATCGCCACCGCCGACGAACCGTCCAGCGAAGCGGTCAGTGAGATGTTTCAAGAACTGGCTCAGCTTGCCGGAGTGCCTGTGGCCGGTGACCTCGACGATGACGTCGCTCCGTTCTAGGCAGATCTCAACGAACGCGTTGGTCGCTCCTCAAAACAAGATCGGATTGCGCTGCAATTCAATCGCCACGCAATCCGATCGTTTGGTCGAGGCAGTCAAGAGGACCACTCAGCATTTGTTCCGCTCAGTTTTCGCTCGAGATGACGGCTTTGGATTCCCATTTCAGTTCCGTTGTCAGGCGAGTTTGTGCGGTGTCGATGGCTTTCATCAGTTTCTCGGCCAGCAGGTTGATGTCCATGTCTTTGCTCACCAAATCGCCGCCAGCTTCCTGGCCTTGGAGCGGGGCTACCGTTTCCGCTGCGAGTTCACCGAGTTCGATTTCGCCTTGTTCGGCGACGGCACGCAGGTAAACCTGGGCGACGGTCAGGTGCCGCAGTGATTGTCCCACGTCGTAGCGATACTGGTCACGGTCTCGTTCGAGCCGGGCCGATCGGATCTCTTTTTCTTCTGCGGCCAGTTCGGCGGAAACCGGTTTTTTCGTGGGCTGGTACTGGGACGTTTTATGCTGTGGGAAGTCTTGTGTGGCTCGAATCAGGTGCGACTTGGCGATCGCCAGTTCGCCCATCGTTGCCAGCACTTCAATTTCTCGCGGGGTCGGCGGCGTCTCGTTTTCTTGTAGACAGACCGATACTTCGTCGATTTTGTCGGCGATCGTCATGATTCTCGATTCCTCACGGACCATGGCTGCGGACGCGGCCAGCTTGAGCCACGCGGAGCATTTGTCGAGCGTACCGACGAGCGCTGCGTTGTCTGTCGAGGCGGCTTGATTGCGTACCTGCGTCAGATTCTCCAATGCCTCGTAGCAGAGCGGCCAGTAGGCGCTGTTGGACACGATCACCCAGCCACGCAAGTTTTCGGGGCGTTCGTCTCGAATCGTTGGTCGATCGGATTGCTTGGCAGCCGACTCGTCGGCACCGCAATTGCCTGCCCAAACACCAACACCAGCCACCAAAGCAGCGAACGCAAGGGTCATCTTCATTGCTCAACGTCTCATGGGAAAGAGAGAAGGGGATTGAGCTTCGAACAACTCAGCTCATTGCTCTCTCCGCCAACGCAAGGATTGGGCCAATTCGATTGGGCGTCATTGAAAATGCGAGAAAAGGCATCGTTTGGAGTCGAATGCCTGAACACGCCTGTCGCTCACCCGCAGTTCTCGCAATGTTCTGGAAAAAGATTTTCCAGTTCGCCTAAAACATCTTTCCGAAACCGCCTGTGCACGAGTGCTCAGTCCCTCAACTTGAATCCAAATGGAGCTGCGGGCGCTCGAACGCGGACAGCCACCGCCTGGCGAAGAAAGCGACAGCGTTCAGGGACAGACCCTGACCGCAGGCTGTTCAGGGACAGACCCCAACCCCAGGCTCAGGCTGGGGACAGACCCTAATCCCATACAGGCTGGGGACAGACCCTAATCCCAGGCTGGGGACAGACCCTAATCCCCTAATCGACCCTAATCCCCTAATCCCAGGCTGACCCTAATCCCAGGCTTGGCGAAGCACGCGAACAAAGTTGCCATGGAAGATCGCGGCACGATCCGATTCGCTATAGCCACGGCCGGCCAGCAGGCTTTCGAGTTTCTGCAGGTCGGCGATCGTCTCGATATCGCGGGGGCATTGTTCGTTGCCAAAGCCCCCGTCCAAGTCACTGCCCAACCCACAGTGATGGGCGTTGCCGGCCAATTGGCAAACGTGATCGATATGGTTGGCGATGTCTTCGAGTGTGATGTTCATGTCCTTGGGATGAGATTGCCCCCGAACGAATCCGGGCACGACCATCCAAACATCAAACGCCGCCCCGAGCACGCCGCCGCGATCGATCACCGCTTTGATTTGTTCGTCGCTGAACTGCCTCGGATCGTCGACCAAGGCGCGGCACATCTGATGGCTGGCCCAAATCGACCCGCCGAACAGATCCAGGGCTTCCCAAAAGCAGGCGTCGTTGAGGTGTGTGGCATCCAGGATCAGGCCCAACTGATCCATCCGCCGAATCAATTCGCGGCCCTGGTGCGGAAGACCTCCTTCAACGTCGTGCCCCATCGAATAGCGGCCGATCCCGTAGTGCGATGGCCCCAACGCCCGCAATCCGTACTCCCAAGCCCGATCCAAATGGTCCAGCGTGACAATCGAATCGGCACCTTCCAGGGACAAAATGTACCCGATCGGTGCGTTGGCTTTGGCCGCGGCGGTCGGATCGGCCCAGCGTTTGAGATGGCTTTCCAAACCTTGAAGATCCCGGATTTGAAACATCTCGTTCTGTTCTTCCATCTCTCGGTACCAGGCGAGTTGCCCCTGAGTCATCGCCCAAGCCTGCGACGGTGATTCCCAATTGGCGACGAACGAGCGAGGTTTCATGCAGCCGGCGATCTGAGTGGCGACACAGATTCCGATTCCGCCACGGCGCATCTCGCTGAGCGAAACCACGCCTGCCGCTTGGCCCTTCATCAGCGGCGGTAAATTCCGTTCGGCGGCTCGGATTTCGGACACCGGTCGCCGCAGGTCTCGATTCCATTCGATCGCGTTCATGCTGAGATCGAGGTGGGCGTCAAAAATCAAGTTCATCGTTCGTCCGGGCGGAGCAGGGGAGGGGAGGGGTGAAATGGAGGTTCCAAGGCACGACGCGGAGACTGATAGCACACTGAGTGATGAAAACGCTGCCGTTACGAATCGGATGAGATCGCTTCGGAATCCGGTCGGCGGATCTGCCGAGTCGCATCAGTCCCGAGCACGGCGATCGCGGCCAAAAAGTACATGCCCGCGCAGGTCAAGAACACGTAGGTCTCTCCGCTGCCAGACGTTTCGCCGAGTGTCATCAACCGTGGCACCACGATCGAACTGGCCGCGGCGCCGAAGTTGCCCCACATGTTCCCCCAGCCGAACACGGCGGCGGTGTTTCGCCCGCCCACATCTTGCATGAACGCCCAGACCGTCGGGTTGCCGATGTCGGTCATCAGTGACACCATCGCGCAGCACGCCACGACCCACCAGACCGACTGGTAGCTCAAACAGCCGAGGTAGGCAAACCCGGCCAGACAACACGTGACGGTCAGCGGCACGATCCGACCCCAACGGTGCCCCAACCGCACGACGGCGTGATTGCCCAGCCAGCCGCCGATCAACTGGCCGGGAATGGCGATGGCCAGCACCCCGGTGACCATCAGCGAACCGAGCAACGCTTCGACGCCGCGTTCTTCTTTTAAGAACGTCGGCAGCCAGGTGATCAAAAACGCCCAACCGAACACCAAGCAGAACTGGGCCAGCGAATTGAGCCACAGCGAGCGACTTTGAATGATCGCCAACATCATCGGTCCGATGTCGCGAAGGTTTGTTGTCGCCGCGGCCGTTTCAGCGGCCGATTGATCCGAGCGGCCGATCCATTCCAGTTCCGCATCATTGACCCCCGCGTGCTCCTCCGGCCGGTTTCGAACGATCACGTAATAGGCGACCGCGACGATCAACCCGATGACGCAATACAGATACAGCACGTAGCGCCAGCTGCTGAGCTGGAAAACAAGAAACGTGGTCAGGAACGGGGCCAGCGTTCCGCCGAGTCGCCCGCCGATCGAGACGAAGGAACTGGCCTGGGCGCGGGCGCGAAAGTGAAACCAATTGCGGATCACGCCACTGCTGGTCGCGTACGCGCCCGCTTGGGCGACACCGAAGGCCAGCCGCGCGACCAGCAAGGCGCCCAGCGTCGCCCCCATGCCCGACCATCCGGTCAACAGCGACCACGCGAGGATGTAAAACGTCAGCATGATCCGTCCGCCGAACCGATCGCTGGCCCAGCCCGAAGGCACTTGAAAGAGCGCGTAGGCAAAAAAGAAAGCGCCCAACACTTCACCGATTTCTTCTCGTGAGGCCCCCTTGAAATCGTTCAGGAAGGAATCGCTCTTGACGATTTCGCCAAGGCAGACACGGTCCAGATACAGCATGAACGCCATCAACACGCTGACGGCGATGATCCGTTTTCGCACCGACGTGGGGTGGCTGTCGACGTGGGTTGAATCAGGGGGGGAATCCATGTGTTTCTGCCTGAGAGAGCATCGTGCGAGTAAGCGGGTGGGAGAGGCTGGAAGCCGCGTCCCACGGGCGTTGTTCAAATGGTGATCCGTCTGGTTCTGGCCACAACGGGCCAGGGCTCGACGGCGCGTCCCTTGTCGACGCACCAGACTTCCGCGTGCAAGGCGACCGTCGGGCAGATGTGGGTGGGAACGCCATACAGCACGGTGCCGACGGGATACTCATCCGCACGATCGGTCTTCAGCACCAAGTGTTCTTCGCTGTGCCCCACGGCTTCGGCGTCTTCGAGTCCAAAAAACGTGACCCGCGGAGGCTGCATTTCCGAGGCGACCGCTTTGTAGCCCAGGTCGATGCAAAGGAGTCTTGGGGCGGGCCGACTGATCACGCGAGCCAGCAACACGGCGGCCTGATCGACTTCCATCGGCGGCGTGAAGGTCGGCTGACCGGCGTCCCAAAGCACCGACGTTCCCGCGCTGACTTCGATGTCTTGCTCGGCGGCCAAGATGCTGGACGAGACCGTGCCGCAGCCGACGACTTTGGGGACCGCCAAGCCTTCGGCCAGAAGTTCCCGTCGCAAGTCCCACACCGGCTCAAACGCGGCGGCAACCTGTCGCCGAACCAACGCCTCGTCGGTGTCATGGATGTGTCCGTCGTAGGCGTGCAGCCCAGCCGGACGAAGCCCCTCGGCGGCGGCAAGGAAGCGGTACAGCGCAACGGCGTCGGCGTTGGGTGCAATGCCGGTCCGGTTCATCCCGATGTTCAAATCGATCAACACGTCCACGCTGACTTGCCGCCGCTGAGCGGCCTCGGAGAGCGACTGGGCGATCCGGGGTGCGTCGACGATCGTCGAAAACTGGGTTTGGGGAAACGCACCGACGAGTTCCACCAGCCGTCGGATGTTGGGCCCGACGGGTTGGTAGGCGAGGAGCACATCGCGTCCGCCGGCCGCCGCGGTCATCTCCGCCTCGGCGATCGTGGAGGTTTTAAATTTGCTGATCCCGGCCTCCAGCTTCATCTGAATGATCTGTGGCAACTTGTGCGTCTTGACGTGTGGTCGCAAACGATCGACGCCTGCCCAGGCAATCATGCGTCGAAGATTGGCCCGCACGCGATCGGGATAGATCAGTAGGGTCGGGGAGGGGATTTCGTCGGCGTTCTCGAGTTCGTACCAGGACGGCATCAATTCGTTTTCGGGGATAACCGGAGGGATGGGCGGGAGGCCGTCAATCGCGGTGAAGCGGAACTTCGGCGGCGGGGGACCGGAGTATAACGGCGACGATGCGTCGAGGGGGGCGCGGCCTTGCGGCGACTGACTTGTTCGACCCTCCCCTCGCTTCGCTCGACCCTCCCCGGCAGGGAGGGTGACTTAAGAACCGACGTGATCTCCTGCAAGAGGTTGACTTGGACCTGGTCGCATGAATCACGTCGTCAATTGCTGCGGAGGCTCGTAAATGATTTACAATGGATCGCAGATCAGCCTCCCTCCCCATGCATCCCGCCGCTTCAGATCACGTTGAAACAGCACGCCCTCCCCCGCCCCGCCATGAGTTTGCTCAAGTTTCCTGATGTCGTTCTGGCTGGAGTCATTGTCACGACGTCGTTTGTGTCGGTCGTTGCTGCCGAGCCCGAGTCGACGCCCTCGGTTGACTTTGCCAAGGACGTTTACCCGATCTTGCAGCGGTCTTGCTTTGAATGCCATGGGTCGGAAAAGCAGGAGGCCGGTTTGCGTTTGGATCGCCGTCATGATCTGCTTGAGTCGGGTTCGGTCGAGCCGGGGAATCCGCAAGAGAGTGAACTGTTGCGACGTGTGATCTTGCCTCGCGGGCACGACGAAATCATGCCGGCGATCGGCGATCCCTTGTCCGCATCACAGGTCGACGCGCTGCGTCGCTGGATCGCCGCCGGAGCGGTTTGGCCGGAAACGTTCGTCGCAGCGCAGCACTGGGCCTACGTCGCCCCGCGCCGTCCCAGCTTGCCGGACGTTCGCGACACCGCGTGGCCGCAATCGCCGATCGACCATTTCGTGCTGCACCGACTTGAAACGGAGAACCTGACTCCTGCGCCGAAGGCGCGGCCGGAGAAACTGATCCGTCGGTTGTACCTGGACTTAATCGGATTGCCGCCGACGCCCAGCGAGGTTGATGCATTCGTGCGCGATCCGAGCCGCCGGCATTACGAGTCGATCGTCGATTCCTTGCTCAGTCGTCCCCAGTTCGGCGAACGCTGGGCGCGTCCCTGGTTGGATCTGGCACGCTATGCGGATTCGCATGGATTTCAACGCGACAACTTTCGCGACATCTGGGCCTATCGCGATTGGGTGATCCACGCGCTCAACAACGACATGCCATTTGATCAGTTCACGATCGAGCAAGTCGCCGGCGACTTGTTGCCCGGCGCGACGGCGTCACAGAAAATCGCAACGGGGTTCCACCGCTGCACGCCGACTAACGTCGAAGCCGGATCGCTGCCCGAAGAAACCCGTATCGAACAAGTCATCGACCGGGTCAACACGACCGGCGCCGTATGGTTAGGGACGACCCTGGAATGTTGCCAGTGTCATGATCACAAGTACGATCCGTTTACAACGAAAGAGTACTATCGGTTGTTGGCCTATTTCAACAACACGGTGCAGGAAGCGGACCGGGCCAACCCCAAGCAACCGTCGTCGATCAAGTTCCAAGGTCCCAGCATGCCTTTGGAAGATCCGCCGCGCGATCAGCAACGCATGGCGCTTCAGCGGCAACTTGATGACGTCAAAGGGCGACAACAGCAGCTCCGTGAGCAACTGTCCGCCGGTCTGGACGAGTGGGGCAAAGAGCTTTCCAAGTCGGTCGCTCAATCGCCGCAGGCACACACGCTTGAGATCATCGAGTTTGAATCCGAAGGCTCGACCGACTCCTATGAGCGCCTTGACGACGGTTCGATCTTGCTGCAAGGCGGTGACCCGCCGGACAAGGACCAGTACAGGGTTCTGGCGACGGCCCAGACGCCTCGTGTCACTGCGATTCGCTTGGACGTCTTGCTCGACGAGTCGCTTCCCGATCAAGGACCGGGGCGAAACGAACGCCGTAATTTTGTCTTGAACGATTTTCAGGTGGAGCGTGTTGCAAACGCCGGGGCCGATTCTGGGGCCGAGACGGATGAGCGAAATCAGTCGCTTTCCTTCACGGCGGCGAAGGCGAGTTTTTCGCAACAGAACTATCCCGTGGCCGGTGCGATCGATGACGATCCGAAGAGTGGCTGGGCGATTTCGCCGCAACAGGGCAAACCGCACTGGGCGACGTTTGTATTGGACGAGCCGATCGAGCTTGCGGCAGATCAACCGTTGGCGATCACGATGACGCAACACTTCGGGCGAGCGCTGACCATCGGTCGCTTCAAGCTTTCGGTCGTGACCGGAGACGTTGACGCCGAAGCCGTCCCCGAGGCGATCGCCCGGGCAGCGCGAAAGTCTCCGGCCGAATGGTCAGACAAGGAACGCAAAACGCTGGTCCAATTCCGGGTCGAGCGGGACAGGGCATTCAAAGCACTCGACAAGCAGATCGCTCAGTTGCAAAAGCAGATCAACCAGCTGTCGCCCGACACGACGTTGGTGATGATTGAACTGGATCAGCCGCGAACGTCCGCGGTATTTGAGCGGGGCGATTATCGCTCGCCGGGCGATCCGGTTCAGCCCGGCACCCCGGCGGTCTTGCACCCGCGCCCCGACGGGCCGGAGACCCGTCTGACGCTGGCCCGTTGGTTGGTCTCGCGCGACAACCCGCTCGTGGCTCGCGTGACCGTCAATCGTTGGTGGATGGAACTTTTCGGCGCCGGCATTGTCACCACACCGGAGGATTTTGGCATCAAGGGCGAACCGCCGTCGCACCCTCAACTGCTTGATTGGCTGGCGATCGAGTTGATGGACAGGGGGTGGTCGATGAAAGGTCTGCTCAAGACCATCGTCACGTCGGCGACGTATCAGCAATCGTCCAACCTGCGTGATGAACTTCGCGACCTCGACGCCGAGAACCGTCTGCTGGCGCGTGGGCCGCGGTTCCGAATGGATGCCGAGATGATTCGCGACAACGCGCTGGCGATTTCCGGCTTGCTGAGTTTGCGTCAGCACGGCCCATCGATTCGCCCCTACCAACCCGACGGCGTTTGGTCCAAGGTCGGCGGCGAGGCGTATGACTACGAAGTCAGCCCGGGCGGCGAGCGGTATCGGCGTGGCATCTACGTCGTCGTCAAACGCGGCTCGCCGTATCCCAGTTTCATCAATTTCGACGCCACCGCGCGTTTGGCCTGCACCGTCAAGCGTTCTCGGACCAACACACCGTTGCAAGCGTTAACCTTGCTGAATGATCCGGTTTACGTCGAAGCCGCCCGAGCCCTGTCGTCAAGAATTGCGGCCGAGAGGGGCGAGGCATCGATCGACGACCAAATCGCGTTTGCTTTTCAGTGGTGCACGGCGCGGCAACCGAACGCCAGTGAGCTTGCGACGCTCCGTCATCTTTATCGTCAGCAATCGGGTTCTGCCGATCCGATGTACGGCGTCGCCACCGCACTGCTGAACTTGCATGAAACCATCACCAAAGACTGAGTCTTCTGATGACCCCATCACCTTTCGCAACGAATCGTCATCGCATGTCGCGTCACGAAGTGAATTCCAAGTCCCAGGCTGACCAAGCCTCTCGGGGTGACGCCGTCCGGTTCGACCGGCGTGGGTTTCTCGGTACCGGAGGGATCGGATTCGGCTCGATCGCGCTGGCGTCACTGCTGAGTGAAGATTCGTTCGCCGCGACCGCCGGGCCGCATTTTACGCCGCGCGCCAAGCATGTGATTTATCTGCACATGATCGGGGCGCCGTCGCAGTTGGATTTGTTTCAGGAAAAACCCGAACTGGTCAAACGACACAACCAGCCTTGTCCGCCGGAGGTTACCAAGGGACGCGACTTTGCGTTCATCGGCAAGACCTCCACGCTCGCCGGTTCGCCGTGGAAGTTTGCTCGGCAAGGCCAGTGCGGGCACACGATGAGCGAGTTGTGGCCGCACCTGAGCCAGGTCGCGGACGAATTGGCGTTCATTCATTCGATGCACACCGACGAAATCAATCACGCCCCAGCCCAGATGTTCTTGCACTCCGGGTTCGGTCGCGGCGGGCGGCCCAGTTTTGGTTCTTGGGTCAGCTACGGACTCGGCTCGGAAAACAAAGACCTGCCGGGATACGTGGTGATGCTCAGTGGGCCGGCCGGCGGGGCGGGCACCAGCATGTGGTCGCCCGGCTTTTTACCGAGCATCTATCAGGGCATTCAATTTCGTTCCAAGGGCGATCCGGTTTTGTTCCTTTCCAACCCCGAAGGCCGTTCGATGCAGGAACGCCGGCAAGTCTTGGACGCCTTGGAGGAACTCAACGAGCAGCAACGCTTGGCGACCGGGGACGAGGAGATCGCGACGCGGATCAGCCAGTACGAGATGTCGTATCGGATGCAAATGTCGGTCCCCGAACTGATGAGCCTGGACGGGGAGACGGAGGAGACCTTGGCGCTGTATGGCGCCGAGCCGGGTAACGCGTCGTTCGCCAACAACTGCTTGCTGGCCAGGCGGTTGGTCGAGCGCGGCGTCCGGCTGATCGAGCTTTACGATTCCGATTGGGACCATCACGGTAACATCGAAAAGCGTCTGCCGGAGAAATGTCGGCAGACCGATCGCCCGATTGCCGCGCTGATCGGTGATCTGAAGCGACGCGGTTTGCTCAACGACACGCTGATCATTTGGGGATCAGAGTTCGGGCGTACACCACTGAACCAGGGCAGCAATAAGGGCCAGGGGCTGTCCGGCAGGGACCACCATAAGGACGCGTTCACGTGCTGGCTGGCCGGCGGCGGGGTCAAGGGCGGCGTCCGCTATGGGAAGACCGATGAATTCGGCATGGATGTGGTCCAGGACGGCGTGCACGTTCACGACCTCAACGCCACCGTGTTGCACCTGTTGGGGCTCGATCACGAGCGACTGACGTATCGTTATCAGGGGCGAGAGTTCCGCTTGACGGATGTGGAAGGGCGCATCGTCCGCGAACTGCTGGCGTAGGTTCAATGACACGCGACAGGCCGTTGAGCCGATGGCATGCCAATAACCTGCAGCCTGAAAATCTTATGCGAAACTTTCGGGGGTCAATCGGATTCAATACCGCAGGGCGCTGCCTTTCGCCTTGGGGCTTACCAAGTTCGCATCTAGATCGAGGAATCCGATGGATCGTTCAGTGTTTGGCTTTCAGATTGCGTGGCTCTGCCTGCTTGCGGCACTGATGGGGGCCGGTCCGATGGCCGGAACGGGGTGGGCGGAGTCCATCGGCGGCAGCCCGAAGATGCAAGGGTTCATCTTTTTGGAGGGGCAGTATTTGCCCGCGCCCTATCAGATCGACTATGACGGGGGTGTGGTGACGATCAACGGCCACGCCTTCAAGGCAGATGCGTTCGATTTGACCGGCTACCAGGCACGGGAGCGGGAGCGCGAGCGTGAAGGGCGTTTCGGCCGGCGGCGTCCGCGTTGGGGGCGAGAGGCTCGGGTGACACCCGGTGATCCACAGCTTCAACGGGTCAACTATTCCGAAGATGCTTGGCGTTTCCGCGAACCTGCGGAGGCTTCGTCTGCGGACCTTCCTCGTCGATTCTTTGAGGACATCCAATCGGTCAACTTCGGCATGATCGTTGTTCTCTACTCGGGGGAGCGGCCGCTGTTGCTGTATCCCGAACAGGGAGGAGTGGAATTGCTTCGAGCATTGCATGGCTCCGACGGCACGTCAGCCATGACGCAGATTTCCAGCCGTTTGGAACCGGCCGATGCGAATTGGGACCGATTGTTGACGGAATTCCAGCCGACTCCGGAGTTCAGCGAGCGTGTGGAGGCGAAACTGAAGAAATTCGACCAAGCGGAAGCCGATGGCGAGCGAGTGGCCGCAGCGACCCAGTGGATTTCCAAGATCTCTTACCCGTTGACGGTGTTCGCGATGGCGGTGGTGGTGCTCGGTTTCGGCCACTTGCTGTCCAACCGCCCTCAGATCGAGAGTTCGGGAACAGATCCGACCGACTGGTCCAAACATCGCAAGGTGGTGGGGCAATCGCTGTTGATCGTCGCGTTGCTCTCGGTGGTGGATTTGGTCTGGACGTTAGGGACTGCGAATGCGGGGCTGATGCGTGAGCTTAATCCGTTGGGCAGCGGGATGATCGACGAGCCGGTTCGCTTGTTCTTGTTCAAGGCGACCGTCACGGGGGTGTCGATCGGCATTCTGTATCGGCTGCACCGACGGCCGGTCGCCCAGGTGGCGTCCTGGTGGTGTTGTTTGTTGCTGACGCTGTTGACGGCCCGCTGGGTGATGTTTCAGTCGATGTTTCTGTAACCGGGCTGTCGAGCGGAAGTTGACGCCGCACCAGCTCAAAATTTCGTCAATTTTCTCACTTGGCCCAAAAAACAGCGGCGGGGGGCTGGTGGGGATCGGCGGTGAATGTCGCTAAGTTGTTTTGTTGTAGAGGTTTGCGCTGAAAACGGAAGTCCCAGCACAATCCGGGCCAGTCAAGCGGGTTGGGCTTTCGTAATAGCGGCCGTTGTGATATTCTCCCACATCGAGCCTAGGTTCCAGCCGTCTATATCCGTGTCGATGGCCCAATTTTATCCGCGTTGATCGTCAGGGATGCCCGCCCGTGCGTTCTGTGATTGTATCAAAACCGCGGACCACTATTGGTCAGATTGTTTTGGCGAACGCGTTTCCCGCAACCGAATTGATGATTCCTGTTTCTGCCGTTCTGCGGCGGGAACCGGTCTTGGCGATCGCTGTTTGTGGATATAGCGACTCCGGGTCCTGGCTTCAACGTTTCCGGCCCAATTCTCTCCAGCGACCCAATGTCCGCCAATCCGATTCGCCACGTCAATCGGAAAATCGACCCGTTCGGGGTCATCGAACCTTTCGGGGTCTTTGTGTTGTCGCAGCAGCAGTGCTTGTAGCAGTTCGGTCGAAACCCATTCGATAGCCGTCCGAGATCATGGATCTCAAGTCCAGCAGGAGCTTTCTTTACCGATGGCAGTTACGTCCCAGCGTCGTCTGATCCCCACAACCGTACGTCACTTTGGAACCGATCTGGGTGGCTTTGAGCTGCCTGATCTGACCGCCTTGCAGACGGCTTCCTACAAGGAATTCTTGCAAGAAGACGTCAACTCACTTGCTCGCGAAGACAAAGGGCTTGAAAGCGTCCTGCGAGAAATTTTCCCGATCGCCAGCTACGACGGGAATATCACCCTTGAGTACCTGCGTTACGAGCTGGGCAAGCCTCGCTACACGAGCCAGGAATGTCGGCAGTTGCGTCTGACCTATGGGATGCCGCTTCGGATTTGGCTGCGGCTGAATCGCGAAGAGCCCCATGAGGAAGAGGTGTACTTGGGCGACATGCCGATCATGATGGGCGGCGGCGAGTTCATCATCAATGGTGCCGAGCGCGTCGTCGTCAGCCAGCTTCACCGCTCGCCCGGTGTCGATTTTGTCTGGGACACAGACACGACGACCGACCGCAAATTGCCTTCGTGCCGGGTGATCCCCGAACGCGGCAGTTGGGTGGAGTTCAACGTGACGAAAAAAGACGCGTTGACCGTTCGTATCGACCAGAGCGGAAAGTTCGCGGCGACGACGCTGTTGCGCGCGATGGATCCGAAGTATTCGACCGACGCCGACATCCTGCAAGCGTTTTACCCGACCCGCACCGAGAAGCTTTCCAGCGTCAAAAGCGCCGCGAAGATCGAAGGCAAGATCGCGGTCGACGATGTCGTGTTCCCCAGCGGTTCCGAACGTGCCGGTGAAATCATCATCGAAGCCGCCCACCGGATTACCAAGGAGATCGCCGAAGCGATCTGCGTCGCCGGTGTGACCAGCATCCAGTGCATGGACGCTCCCAAGGTTCCGGTGATCTTCAACACGTTGATGGAAGACAACACCGCCAGCCACGAAGAAGCGTTGTTGCGAATCTACCAACGGCTTCGTCCCGGCAACCCGCCGCAACTGGAAAAGGCGCGTGTGCTGTTCGAAGAAAAGTTCTACGACGACAACCGCTACCGGCTCGGCAAAGTCGGCCGATTCCGTTTGAATCGAAAGCTCGGTTTGGGCGTCAGCGAGTCGGTGATGACGCTGCGACCGGACGACATCATCGAGTCGATTCGCTACCTGATCGAACTGTTCGACCCGGACAGCGATGCGGAAATCGACGACATCGATCACCTGGGCAACCGCCGACTACGAACGATCGACGAACTCGCCTGCGAAGAACTCCGCAAAGGATTCTTGAAGCTGCGCCGTACGGTGCAGGAGCGGATGAGCGTCAAAGATGCCCAAGACATGACGCCGCGGTCCTTGATCAATCCCAAGAGCGTCTCCGCGGCGATCGACTATTTCTTCGGCCGTGGCGAGCTGTCCCAGGTCGTTGACCAGACCAACCCGCTCAGCCAGTTGACACACGAACGTCGGCTGTCGGCACTCGGCCCGGGCGGCTTGAACCGTAAACGGGCCGGTTTCGAAGTTCGCGACGTGCACATTTCGCACTACGGACGGATCTGCCCGATTGAGACCCCTGAAGGCACGAACATCGGTCTGATCAGCTCGTTGGCAATCTACGCCGGCGTCGATGATTACGGATTTTTGATCACCCCGTATCGCTGCGTCAAAGAAGGCGTGGTGACCGACGAAGTGGTGTGGTTGCGGGCCGACGAAGAAAACGAAGCCTATGTGGCTCCGGCCGACACCGAGGTCAAGGATGCAGCGTTGGTCCCTGGACCGAACTTGATCGCCCGGGTCCGGAGTGACTTCAAGATCGTGCAGCCCAATCAGGTCAACTACATGGACGTCGCGCCGAGCCAGATGGTGGGCGTTTCGGCCGGTCTGATTCCGTTCCTCGAGCACGACGACGCCAACCGCGCGTTGATGGGTTCGAACATGCAGCGACAAGCCGTTCCGTTGCTGGTCGCCGAGCCACCGATCGTCGGCACCGGGATGGAACGCCAGGTCGCACGCAACAGTGCGATGGTGGTGCGTGCCCGTCGCGCCGGCAAAGTCACTTACGTCGATTCGAGCCGAATCGAAATCGGCAGCGATCACTACGAGCTGAAGAAGTACCAGGGGCTTAACGAACGCACCTGTCAAAACCAAAAACCGTTGGTGCGACTGGGTGATGACGTCACCCAAGGGCAGATCATCGCCGATGGTGCCGCGACCCGGGACGGGGAGCTGGCGCTGGGGCGAAACGTTCTGGTCGGGTTCATGTCTTTCGACGGGTTCAACTACGAAGACGCGATCATCATCAGCGAAGAACTGGTGCGGAACGACACCTACACGTCGATTCACATCGAAGACTTTGACGTCGAAATCCGCGAAACCAAACTCGGCCGCGAAGAGTTCACGCGGGACATCCCCAACGTCAGCGAAAAGGCGCTTCGCAACCTTGACGAAAACGGGATCGTCCAAGTCGGGACGTACGTCAAACCGGGCGACATCCTGGTCGGCAAGGTCAGCCCGAAAAGCAAGACCGAACTGACGCCGGAAGAGAAGTTGCTGCACGCGATCTTTGGTCGCGCCGGTGAAGATGTCAAGAACGATTCGTTGGAGGTTCCCTCGGGGATCGAAGGCATCGTCATCGATACCCACAAGTTCTCCCGACGCATGAGTCTGTCCGAAGACGAGCGGAAGGAGTTCGAGCGTGAGTTGAAGGAGGTCGAGGCGGCCGGTAACGCGGAGATCGCCAGCACCTTTGAATCGCTGGTCCGCGACCTGGAAGAAGCCGCCGGTGCGAAGCTGAAAGATTCCACCGGGACCCCGCTTGCCGACGGTCAGGATCCGAAGTTCGTCGCCGAACGCGCCATCGCGTTCCGACTCGATCACATCATGGATCAGGTCAAGGGCGAAGACAAACAGGAAGCGGTCCAGAAGGTTTACGACACCCAGTGGTCCAACGTCGAAGTCGCGATCGATCTTCGCGACCGAAAGCTCAACAGCATGAAGCGGGGTGACGAACTTCGCAGCGGCGTGTTGCAGATGGCCAAGGTCTACATCGCCACCAAGCGTGTGATCAGCGTCGGTGACAAGATGGCCGGTCGACACGGAAACAAGGGTGTGATCGCCAAGATCTTGCCGGTCGCCGACATGCCGTTTTTGCCCGACGGAACGCCGCTGCAAATCCTGCTCAACCCGCTGGGCGTTCCCAGCCGGATGAACGTCGGCCAGATTCTCGAGACGCACTTGGGATGGGCCGGGGCGAAGTTGGGCTTCCAGTCCATCACGCCGGTCTTCAACGGTGCCAGCGAAGAAGATATCAACGAGGCCCTGGACGAAGCAGGATTGCCGCGTCACGGGAAAGTCCGCTTGAGCGATGGACGCACCGGCGAACCGATGGAACAGGAGACGACGGTCGGCTACATCTACATGCTGAAACTGCACCACCTGGTCGACGACAAGGTTCACGCACGAAGTACGGGTCCTTATTCGTTGATCACCCAACAACCGCTCGGCGGAAAGGCACGCTTCGGCGGCCAACGCTTCGGCGAGATGGAAGTCTGGGCTTTGGAAGCCTACGGTGCCGCGTACATCCTGCAGGAACTGTTGACCGTCAAGAGCGACGACGTGGAAGGCCGCACCAAGATTTACGAATCGATGGTCAAGGGAGAGAACACGTTGGAAGCCGGTACACCGGCCAGCTTCGACGTCTTGACCAACGAGATCCGAGGATTGGCGTTGAACATGCAGCTTGAAAAGAGACCGATTTAGAGCTCTGCGAACAGCTGGCTGCGTCAACCACGCGGTCAGCTCGGCCGTCAAGGCGGACGGGTCGATTGCGACCAGTCGGCGGCGACGGCTCGGCGGCCCATCAGGCCGCCGCCCGCCTACACCATCGCCGCAACCGCACCCACCGGTTGCGGTCACCTTCAATACAAATCAATAGCTAACTGCTAACCGCTAACTGCTAAAGGCTTTCATATCATGTCGATTGGCGAAACCAGCAACTACGATCGCATCAACGATTACGCGTCGGTCCGAATCTCTTTGGCCCGGCCGCAGGACATCAAGAGCTGGTCGTTTGGTGAAGTCAAAAAACCGGAAACGATCAATTACCGGACCTATCGTCCCGAAAAAGACGGGCTGTTCTGCGAGCGGATTTTCGGTCCCGAAAAGGACTGGGAATGCGCCTGCGGCAAGTACCGGGGCATGAAGTACAAGGGCATGATCTGCGACCGCTGTGGCGTCAAAGTCACGCACAGTCGCGTTCGCCGCAAACGCATGGGGCACATCGATTTGGCCGCCCCGGTCGTGCACATCTGGTTCTTCAAAGCGATGCCGTCCCGGTTGGGCAATCTGCTCAACATGAAAACCAGCTCGCTCGAGAAAGTGATCTACTTCCAGGACTACGTGGTCGTCGATCCGGGGCAAACCGATCTGGAACATCAGCAATTGCTGACGGAAGAAGAGTTCCGCGCCGCACGTCAACAGTACGGCCCGGGTACCTTCGAAGCCGACATGGGTGCCGAAGCGGTTCGCAAGCTACTGAACCAGTTGGACCTGGTTCAACTATCCGAACAATTGCGGATCGAGCTGGATGAAACCGGCAGCAAGCAAAAGAAAAAGGACCTGACGAACCGCTTGAAGATCGTCGAATCGATCCGCGACAGCGACAACCGTCCCGAGTGGATGGTGTTGGACGTGATCCCGGTCATTCCCCCGGACTTGCGGCCGTTGGTGCTGCTGGACAGCGGTAACTTTGCGACCAGCGATTTGAACGACCTGTATCGACGGATCATCAACCGCAACAACCGGCTGCGGAAGTTGGTCGATTTGAACGCGCCGGAGGTGATCATTCGCAACGAAAAGCGAATGCTGCAACAATCCGTCGACGCATTGTTCGACAACAACCGTTGCAAGCGTCCGGTTCTCGGTTCGTCCAACCGGCCGCTGAAATCGTTGACCGACATGATCAAGGGGAAACAAGGGCGTTTCCGCGAAAACCTGCTCGGCAAACGAGTCGATTATTCGGCACGGAGTGTGATCGTTGTCGGCCCACGGCTGAAGCTGCACCAATGTGGTCTGCCCAAAAAGATCGCGTTGGAACTGTACCAGCCCTTCATCATCCGCCGCTTGAAAGAGCTCGGTCACGCCGACACGATCAAGTCGGCCAAGAAGATGCTGGAGCGAAAGGACGAAGAGGTCTGGGATATCCTGGAACAGGTCATCACCAACCACCCCGTCCTGCTCAACCGGGCACCCACGCTGCACCGGATGGGGATCCAGGCGTTCGAGCCGACGTTGGTCGAAGGCAACGCGATCAACCTGCACCCGTTGGTTTGCAAGGGCTTCAACGCCGACTTCGACGGCGACCAGATGGCCGTCCACTTGCCGCTTTCGATCGAAGCCCAGGTCGAAGCGCACACGTTGATGATGAGTACGAACAACGTGTTCGCACCGTCCAACGGGAAACCGATCATGAGTCCTTCGCAGGACATCGTGATGGGTTGCTACTACATGACGTGCGAGTTGCCCGATCGTAAGGGCGAAGGCATGACGTTTGCCGGGTACGACGAAGTTGAATTCGCGTACGCCCAGGGCATCGTCGACTTGCACGCCAAGATCAAGATGCGTCTGCCCAAGCACCAGCGTCTGAAAACGGAAAACAATGACGCCAAATACGGCGCGATCATCGAGACCACGCCGGGACGCGTTCGGTTCAACGAAATGCTGCCCGACGGCATGGATTTCTACAACCGCGCGATGCGTAGCGGCGACTTGGCCAGCGCGATCAGCGACTGTTATCAACGACTCGGTCGCCGCCCCACGATCCACCTGCTCGATGACATGATGCAGATGGGTTTCCGCGAATCGACCCGCAGCGGTCTGTCGTTTGCAACCGATGACTTGGTCACGCCGGAATCCAAAGTCGGCTTCATCAAGGAGGCGGAAAAAGAAGTCATGCGTCTGAAGAAGGCGTACGACCGCGGTCAAATGGCCGACGACGAACGCTACAACATGGTGCTCGACGAATGGACCAAGGCGCGGGAATTGATCACGACCGACATGATGGCCGCGATGGAATCCGACGTGCGAAAGGGCGGTTGGTACATCAACCCCGTCTTTTTGATGAGTCACTCCGGTGCTCGTGGTGGTATCGCCCAGATTCGTCAGTTGGCCGGGATGCGTGGTCTGATGGCCAAGCCGACCGGTGAGATCATCGAGACGCCGATCAAGGCGAACTTCCGCGAAGGCCTGTCGGTGTTGGAATACTTCAGTTCCACGCACGGTGCCCGGAAGGGTCTGGCCGACACGGCGCTGAAGACCGCCGACAGCGGTTACCTGACTCGAAAACTGGCCGACGTCGCGCAGAACGTCGTCATCACCATGGACGATTGCGGCACCACCCAAGGGATCACCAAGGGCGTCGTTTATCGCGGTGAAAAAGTCGAAGTCCGGTTGTCCGATTCGATCAACGGACGCGTCAGCCGCAAATCGATCGTCAACCCGGTGACCGATGAAGTGGTCGTCGGTGAAAGCGAAATGATCACGCCCGAAATCGCTCGCAAGATCGAGCAGATGGGGTTGGAAAAACTGCAAGTCCGTTCGCCGATGACCTGCGACGCACCCCTGGGTGTTTGCCGTCGCTGTTACGGAATGGACATGTCGACCGGTGCGATGGTCGAAGAGGGCATGGCGGTGGGCATCATCGCCGCACAATCGATCGGCGAGCCCGGCACCCAACTGACGATGCGGACCTTCCACATCGGTGGTTCGGTCAGCAAGGCAATGCAGGAATCCGACATCAAGAGCAAGAAGGCCGGAGAGGTTCGATTGACACGGATCCGTGCGGTCGAAAACGCCGAAGGTCGCAAGGTCGTTCTGACGCGGAACGGTGAAATCGCGCTGGTCGATGATCGCGGTCGAGAGTTCGAAAGCTATCCGATTCCGACCGGGTCGATGCTGATGGTCGAAGACGGCCAGAAGGTCAAACCGGGCGAAACGCTTTGCGAGTGGAACCCGTATTCGGTCCCGATTCTGTCGGAAGTCTCCGGTAAAGTCCGCTTTGAAGACATCGTCGAAGGCGAAACGGTTCGAACGGAGAAAGAAGCCAGCGGTAAAATGCGAATGGTCGTCGTCGATCACAAGGGTGATTTGCACCCCCAGATCGTCGTCGAAGACAACACCGGCAAGGCGTTGAACGTTCAATTCCTGCCGGAAAAAGCAACCATCTCCGTCGTCGACGGCCAGGACATCGTGCCCGGCAACGTGCTCGCCGAAATGCCGCGTGACAGCGGTGGTGTTTCCGACATCACCGGCGGTTTGCCGCGGGTCACCGAGATCTTCGAGGCGCGCAAGCCGAAGGATCCGGCGATCATCGCGGAGGTCGACGGTGAAGTGGAAATCATGCCCGAAAAGAAACGCGGCAAGACGACGGTGGTCGTTCGCAGCGAATCGGGCATCGAACGCGAACACTTGATCCCGACCGGCAAGCACTTCCTGGTGCACACCGGCGACATGGTCAAAGCAGGCCAGTCGATCGTCGATGGGCCGCTGGTGCCGCACGACATCCTGCGGGTTTCCGGTGAAGAAGCGGTGCAGCAGTACCTGTTGCACGAAATCCAACAGGTCTACCAATCGCAGAAGGTCGAGATCAACGACAAGCACTGCGAGATCATCATCGCTCGCATGTTGCGGAAGGTGAAGGTCGAATCGCCCGGCGACACCAGCCTGTTGCCCGGATTGGTGATCGACCGATTCCAGTTCCGTCACGCCAATCAAGAGCTGTCCAAGTGCATCAAGATCGCCAACGCCGGCGACAGTGATTACACCGAAGGCACGATCATTCCGAAGGACTTGTTCGAAGAAACCAACGCCAAGATCGAAGCCGAGGGCGGCACCCCGATGAAGGGCAAGCGGCCCAAGAAGGCGACCGCCAGTACGCAGTTGCTGGGGATCACCAAGGCGGCCGTGCAGTCGAACTCGTTCATCTCGGCGGCGTCGTTCCAGGAAACCACCAAGGTCTTGACCGAGGCCGCGTTGGCGGGCAAGGTCGACAAGCTGGTCGGACTGAAAGAGAATGTCATCCTCGGGCACCTGATTCCCGCCGGTACCGGTTTCCGCTTGTTCCAAGAATCGGAAGTCAACTACCGACGTGAAGCGCTTGAAGCCTTGGCCGAAGCCCCCGTGCAAAGCCTGGAAGACCAGTTCCCACTGCTGGAAGCCGGCGACGAGGTCCTCGGACCTGGGACTCCGGTCGATCAAGCGTCCAGCGATGCCGAAGCGGCAATGCAACAATTGATGAACGATCCGACACCCGCGACCGATTCGGATGCAAGCGGTCAACCGCCGGCTTCCGACGGTGACGGGGAAACGGTTTTGGGCGAGTAAACATCGCTCCGAACGGTGATGCCAAGCGGGGTGTTTTTGTTAGCGGTAGGGCGCGAGCCCTCCGGTTTTTCACGCTGAAACCGGACGGCTCGCGCCGTTCCGCTAAAAAGTGCTTCCCAGCATTGACCCTTTTTCAGGCGGCCGACTATTCTGCCGCCATGAAATCCAAGCGTCAACTCGTTGCAACGTTCTGCAAGATCGCGATCCCGCTGGGGATCATCGTTTTCTTGCTGTTTCGAGTCGAACCGCAGCAGTGGGAAACGCTCTCGCAGCACGACAAGAACTACCCGCTGCTGGTGGGCGCGTTGTTGGTCGCCGTTGCCGCGATCAGTCTTTCCTTCGTCCGCTGGTGTTTGCTCGTTCGCTGCCAGGGGATCGAGCTGACGGTTTTGGAAGCGTTTCGTTTGGGCGCGATCTGTTTTCTGCTGAACTTTGTTTCCGCCGGTAGCGTGGGCGGAGACCTGTTCAAAGCGATTTTCTTGGCCAAACGTCGGCCTGGCCGTCGCGTTCAAGCCGTCGCGTCGGTGTTGGTCGATCGTGGAGTTGGGCTTTATGGGCTGCTCTTGCTGGCGTCGATCGCGTTCTTTTTTCAGCCCGGTGGTGATGCGTCCGCACTCGTCGGTGAGGAGATGCATCAATTGAAGCTGGGAACGGCGATCTTGGTCGGTGTCGGAACGGGCGTGTTGGCGGGCTTGGTGTTTGGCGGACGAATCGTCGATCGCTTGGTCCGCTGGGGTGAGACGCTGCCCTTGGTCGGCGGGCTGATTCACCGAATCGGTCCACCGCTGCGGATGTTTCATGACCACCCGATCGCGTTTGGGATTTCGATTTTGATGAGTGTCGGCGTGCACGGCATGCTGACGCTCAGCATGTACTTGATCGCGTGCGGGCTCTATCCGTCGGTCCCTTCCCTGGGCGACCATTTCATCATTGTGCCGATCGGGATGCTGGCTTCGGCGTTGCCCCTGTCGCCCGCCGGTATCGGGGTGTTCGAGGCCGCGATCGAGTGGCTCTACAAATTGATTCCCACCGAACCGACCGACGCATCGGGAACGTTGATCGCATTGGTTTTTGAAATGGTCAAAGTGATCATCGCGATCATCGGCACGGTGTTCTACTGGACCGCGGGCGCCGAGGTGAAAGAGAGTTTGGAAGAAGCCGAGCACGCCGAGGAAAGCGGCGAGCCCTTGGAGTAGGCTGCGTGTGGCAGAGTGTCTGTATCCCGAAAGGGACGTCGATTGATTTGGAAACTGATTTAGATTCTCTCCCTCTGGGAGAGACGGCGTTTGCGCAGCAAGCAAACGCCAGAGAGGGCCGGCGCTGCGAAAGTTTTGGCGACTTTCGCTACGATCAACTCCGACACTTATGCAATCGACGTCGCGAAAGGGAGACCAGCAAGTAGCCGGCGGTCAATCGCAGCGCACACCGCCGGAGTCGAACTAAAGCAACAGCACGACCCCGACGCACGTCGCAGAGAGTGCTGTGACCCCGCCGGGGTCACCCCGTCATTTCACCTGCGTTTCCGGTGGTGCGCTACCGCGACCACCGGCTACTGGCTTTCACCCCTACCGGGGTGATGCATGACAAAGAACGCTCGACGCGCCAGCCGGAACCGCGCCGATGAAGCGGTCGTGCGCGCTACCCTGCGGGGCCACGGTTCAATCGATCGCGCGGGTTCGGATTTGCTGCATCGCTGGCCGGTTTGTGTTTACAATTCAGGGATGAGAACTTCAAACATTGTCATCGTTGCGGTGACGTCATTGATCCTGGTCGACGCCCGAGCCGCCGAACCGACTTCGGCCGCGATCGATTTTTCGCGCGAGATCTTGCCCATTCTTTCGGACAAGTGTTTCGTCTGTCACGGACCCGATACGGACGAAGACGTCACGTTGCGTTTGGATTCGTATGAGGCGGCAACCAGCGATCTCGGCGGGTACCGGGCGATCGACCCGGATGATCCGGCATCGAGCGAACTGGTGCTGCGGATCCTGTCCGAAGACGATCCGATGCCGCCGGCGGAGGCGGAAAAGCAGCTGACCGATGCCGAAAAACGATTGCTCGCCCAGTGGGTCGCCCAAGGCGGTGAGTACTCCCAGCACTGGGCCTTCATCCCGCCCAAAAAACGTCTTCCGGCGTTGCCCGACGGCGGCGATACCCAGGCGACGATCAATCCCATCGATTGGTTCGTGGCGGCGAAACAACGCGGCCGCTCGATCGACTTTGCCCCCGAAGCCGCGCCGGAAACGCTCGCCCGGCGGGCCTCATTGACGCTCTGCGGGTTGCCGCCCGGACCGGAGGAGCTGGCGGAATTCTTAAGGGATCGCCGAGCCGACGCGTACGAACGCTATGTCGATCGGTTGCTGAACAAGTCCAGCTTCGGAGAACACCAGGCACGGCACTGGCTCGACGCAGTGCGTTACGGTGACACCCACGGTTTGCATTTGGACAATCGCCGCGGCGTCTATCCCTATCGCGACTGGGTCGTGTCGTCGCTCAATGCCAATTTGCCGCTGGACGATTTCATCACGTGGCAATTGGCGGGCGATTTGCTGCCCGATCCCGGCGTCGAGCAACTGGTCGCGACCGGTTATGTCCGGATGAATCCGACCAGCGGCGAAGGCGGTGCGATCGAAGCGGAGTACCAAGCGAAGAACAACTTTGACCGAACCGAGAATCTGGGGGCGGTGTTGTTGGGCATGACGCTCACCTGTGCCCGTTGCCACACACACAAGTATGACCCGGTGCCACAGACGGAGTATTACCGTTTGATGGCGTTTTTTAATAGCACGTCCGAGCCGGCGCTGGATCGAAATAAATATGACTACGGGCCGACAACGAAAGCGCCGAGCGACCAAAGTCAATGGGCGCGATGGCGACTGCTGAATGATCGGCTGGGGCAATTGATCCACGCCGCGACGGACGAGCTCTCCGATGCGGCGGTGGTGGCGGACCGGAACGCTTGGGCCGATGCGACCGATCGAGAAAAACTGGAAGCGTTGGCTGACCCCGACAGTCCGTTTTCTTCGTTGAGTGTGCACACGGAGGCGACGTTGCTGAGTTTGGAACTCGAATCATTGGAGCAGGGGTTTACAACCACGCTCGTCGCCAAAGACTTGCCAACACCGCGTCCGACCCACGTTCTCAGCCGTGGCGAGTACAACCGCCCCATCGGCGATCCGCTCGAGCCCGGCGTCCTGACGGCCATGGGTGATTTTCCAGAGGGTGCCCCGCGCAACCGGTTGGGGCTAGCGCAATGGTTGACTTCGCCGAGTCATCCGACCGTCGCGCGGGTGTTGATCAATCGTGTTTGGCAACACACCTTTGGACACGGGTTGGTGCGAACCCCCGAAGACTTTGGTTTGCAAGGCGCCTACCCGACGCACCCCGATTTGCTGGACTGGCTGGCTGTGGAACTGCAGGAAAGTGGTTGGGATCTCAAGCACATGTTGCGGATGATGGTCACCAGCCGAACCTTTCGTCAAAGCTCGGCTTGGCGGGAAGACGTCGATGATCCGGAAAACCGACTGTGGTCACGCGGGCCGAGCTACCGATTGGATGCCGAAGTGATCCGCGACATCGGTCTTTGGTCTGGCAACTTACTCGATCCGATGATGGGTGGCGAAGGCGTCAAGCCCTACCAGCCGGCCGGGATGTGGCAGGCGTTGGCCCATCCGGCCAGCAACACCAAAAAATACGAACGCGATCACGGGCAACGACTTTATCGCCGCAGCTTGTACGTGTATTGGAAGCGCACCAGTCCGCATCCGATGATGACTTTGTTTGACGCCCCGGATCGAGAAACGAGTTGCGTCCGTCGCTCGCGAACCAGCACGGCATTGCAGTCGTTGGCGCTGCTCAATGAAACCCAGCGGATCGAAATGGCCCGCATGTTGGGCCAGCGATTGATGCTGCAGCGGAGTGACGTGTCGTCGCGAATGGATCTGCTATTCCGTCTGCTCGCCAGTCGCGGACCGTCGCAGACCGAAGCGGAGGCGTTCGAGGAATTGTTGCAGAAAATGCTTCAACGGTATCGCGGCAACGTGGACGACGCCCGAGCCTTGCTGTCCATCGGCGATATCGCCAGAGACGAATCGTTGGACCCCGCCGAACACGCCGCCTGGACCCAAGTCGCATTGACCCTGTTGGCCAGCGACCTGGCGATCATTTTGTACTAAACGAGATTGACCGATGAACTTTCTTGAAACGCTGCACCGGCAGCAATTGGCGACGACGCGGCGGCAGCTTTTCGGCCGCACGGCACTCGGGTTGGGAACCGCTTCGATGGCGGGCCTGCTGGGTGACGAGTTGTCGGCTGCGGGGACCAACGCATCGACGCTCGGCGGCGGGCTTCATCACTTGCCCAAAGCGAAACGGGTGATCTATCTGTTCATGAGCGGCGGACCGAGCCAACACGACCTCTGGGATTACAAACCCAAACTGGCCGACATGTTTGGCGAGCAATTGCCCGCCGAAGTCCGTGACGGCCAACGCATCACGGGGATGACCGCCAACCAAAAAAGTGGATTGCCGCTTTGCCCCAGCAAGTACAAATTCACCAAGCACGACAACAACCAAGACGGGGTGTGGATCAGCGAACTGTTGCCGCACACCGCCAAGGTCGCGCGCGAATTGTGTGTCGTGCACAGCACGTTTACCGAGGCGATCAATCATGATCCGGCGGTCACGTACATTCAGACGGGCAGCCAAATCGCGGGACGTCCGAGTTTGGGTGCCTGGTTGAGCTACGGGCTGGGCAGCATGAATGAAGATCTGCCGCATTACGTGGTGATGCACGCGCATTCAAAGTACGCCGAACAAAGTTTGTTCAATCGTCTGTGGGGACCGGGTTTCTTGCCGGCCGATCACCAAGGCATGTTGCTGCGTAGCGGCGGCGATCCGGTGTTATACCTGAGCAATCCACCCGGGGTGACGTCATCCGACCGCCGTGACCAGCTCGATGCGTTGGCGGCGATCAACCAAGAACAGCACCGACACTTCGGCAACCCCGAAATTTTGGCACGCATCAAGCAGCACGAGATGGCGTACCGAATGCAAACGTCGGTCCCCGAGTTGATGGATTTCTCCAGTGAGTCGGAGTCGACTTTCGAGCTCTACGGCGAGGAGGCTCGGACGCCGGGGACGTTCGCGGCGTGTTGCCTCAACGCACGCCGTTTGGCCGAACGAGGCGTCCGCAATATCCAGATCTTCCATCGCGGTTGGGACGCCCACAATCGGCTGCCGACCGAACATGAATCACAATGCAAAGACATCGACCAGGGGTGTGCCGCGCTGGTGCATGATCTGCGGCAACGCGGCATGTTGGACGATACGTTGGTGATCTGGGGCGGCGAATTCGGACGCACCGTGTACTGCCAGGGCAACCTGACGCGAGAGAACTACGGGCGTGACCATCATCCCCGTTGTTTCACCGTTTGGATGGCCGGCGGAGGAGTCAAGGCGGGGATCACGTACGGACGCACGGACGACTACGGCTACAACATCGTCAACGCCGACGGCAGCCCGATGATCCCGCGTCCCGAAAAAGAGCATTGGACTCCTGGGACGATGCACATCCACGACCTCAACGCGACGATCTTGCACCTGCTAGGCATCGACCATCGCAAGCTGACCTACCGCTATCAGGGACGCGATTTTCGGCTGACGGACGTGGATGGTCACGTCATGCACGACTTGATCGCGTGACCCATACGACGGCCTTTCCAGACCGTCGAAACCGGCGACAGCCTGGAATGGCTGTCGTACATTAGCCTGCAAAACCCCTGATGACGTGCTTAGTTGGCGAAGCGGTAAATGCACTCGCCGCGGGGGCTTTCGGTGAAGAAATAGATCTCCCCGTTTTGATCTTCGCCGAAACCCAATACCTGGACGCCTTCGGGGATCACTTGCTCGTTGGCGGTCGCCCGCTTGGTTTCCGGGTCGAAGGACAAGGCCCAGACCACGCCGGTGACGTAGTCGGCGTAGAGGTACTTGCCGTTGAGTTCGGGAAGACGTGCGTTGCGATACACACGGCCGCCGGTGATCGAACGGCCGATGCGGTGATCGTATTGCCAGACCGGATCGATCGGGTCACTGACGCCGGCGACCGGGGGGCGGTTGCCAAAGCTGTTGGTGCCTTCCCGGTTGCTCCAGCCATAGTTGCCGCCCTTGGTGACGACGTTGACCTCTTCCCAAAGCTCTTGTCCCACGTCGCCCATCCACAGGTCGCCTGTTTGGCGGTCGAAGGCCAGACGCCAAGGATTGCGAATGCCGAAGGCGTAGATCTCGGGCTGCGCGTCCGGTGTTTTGACGAACGGGTTGTCGCCGGGAATGCCGTAGCCCTTGTCGCCGGAAGGGTTGTCGACGTCGATTCGCAAGATCGAACCGAGCAGTTTTGACAGGTCTTGGCCGGCCGCTTTGGGGTCGTTGCGATCGCCACCGTCGCCGAGCCCGATGTACAGGTAACCGTCGGGGCCGAATTCGATGCTGCCGCCGTTGTGATTCTTGTACGGCTGGGCGATCTCCATCACGATCCGTTCGGTCGCGGCATCGGCTTTGTTCGGATTGTCCTTGGACATCGTAAACTCGCTGACGACGGATCGATCGTTATCGGCATCGGAGTAGTAAACGTAGAACTTTTGGTTGTTCTTGAAATCGGGGTGCATGGCCAAACCGAGCAAGCCCTGTTCGTTGCCGCCACTGTTCTTCCAGTCGGCGACTTCGCGGCGCATGTCGAGCACCAGATGCGACTTGACGGTTTCGGGATCATTTTGGAACGTCCAGATCTGACCGTACTGCGACGCGATGAACACGCGGTTGCTGCCGTCACGTGGGTAGGTCAGTTCCAAAATCCGCAACGGGCGAATCTTGCCGTCGTCGTCGACCGCTTCCCACTGATCCAGTTTCAGATTGGGGAACGCAAGTTCGCTTTTCAAGTCGAGCTTTCCGTCGATCGGCTGTGGAACGCTGCCGTCGGGATTGATGCGACGCACCTTGATATTGCGAAACGCGACTTCATCGCCATGGTCTTGCAAACAGAGGTGCCCCTGGCCGGCATTGCCGAACTCCGGAAACTTGGCGAACTTGCTTTCCGAGACACGCCGGTTCCAGTCGTTGTTTCCGATCTTGAAGGTGTAGTATCGCACGCCGTTGAGGCAGACTTCGCAGCCTTGGGGGGCGATTCTCAAATAGATTTGATTCCACTGGCCGGCCGGTCGCGAGGCGTCAACGGGCGTCTGGTCGACGGCCCAACGCGGCGGTGTCGGTTTATACAACTGATACAGCCATCCCGCCTTCTGTGGGTCGTGTCCGTCGGCGTTGTCTTGGATCTGGATTTCCGGTCCGCTGTGCCACGGTTTGGCGTTGTCTTCGGTGACATGAAACATCAGCCCACTGTTGCCTTCGGGGCTGATCTTGTAATCGATCAACAATTCAAACGCGTCATACTTCTCTTTGGTGATGATGTCGCCGGCACCTTTGTCGGCGCGGACCAGGGCTCCGTCGACGACTTTCCAGCCCTCGCCGAGCGTGTCTTTTTGGTAGTTGCGCCAGGCATCGGCGGACTTTCCGTCAAATAGCAATTTCCAGCCGCTGCGTTTTTCGGCTTCGCTCAGTTGATTCGCATCGGTCTGCGCAAACGCGGAATGGGGGACGCCGACCATGCAGGTCACGGCAAAGGCGGCGGCGCATTTGCCGACAAATTTCAGAAGGAACATGCAAAGATACCGATCAGGGATAAAAGGGCAGGGGAGGGGAGGAAGGCGACCGCCAGCGATGGTCGGGCCGAATCGATTCGTGGCGACCATTATTTCCCGAAAGAACACCGCCAACAACAACCGAGTCTGTGAATTTGTCAACTCTCTCGCGGCCAGCGAGCCCATTGCCGGGTCACCGAAACGATCGCGTCGCCGATTTTTTCGAGTTCGCTCGCGGAAATCACCAGCGGCGGTGTCGTGTAGATGCAGTCTCCGAAGGGGCGAATCAAGACGCCATGGCGGACAAACAGGTCCCGCAGACGAGTCACGTGATCGAGTGAATCGACCTGGACGACCCCGATCGCGCCCTTGACGCGGACGTCGACGACCCGCTCGATCTGGCGACATGGCGCCAACAGTTCGCTCAGTCCCGCTTCGATCGTTCGCGTCTGATCCAGCCTCGGCTCCCGCTCAAATAAATCCAGCGAAGCCCCCGCGGCGGCACAGGCCAGGGGGTTGGCCATGAAGGTCGGCCCATGCATCAACGCTTTGGACGCGTCGTCTGACCAAAACGCCTGGAACACCCGCTCGGTTGCCACCGTCGCCGCCATCCCGATCATGCCGGCCGAAAGCGCCTTCCCCAGACAGATCACATCTGGAACGATGTCGGCCTGTTCGATCGCGAACAGGGTGCCGGTGCGTCCAAACCCGGTCGCCAATTCATCGGCGATCAGCAACACATCGTTGTCGCGGCAGCACTGGGCGATGGCGCGCAGCACCTCGGGTGAGTGAAACCGCATTCCGCCGGCGCCTTGCACCAGCGGTTCGATGAACACGCCCGCCAAGCACTCTCGGTTTTGCTCCAGCAGCGATTGAAACCGTTGCATCGAGTCGTCATCGCGGGGGATGTCGATGTTCAATTGTTGCAACAACGCGCCTTCAAAACGCGCGTGCATGCTGCGCTCGGGATCACACAGTGACATCGCCCCGGTGGTGTCGCCGTGGTAGGCATTGGCAAACGACAAGAATCGGGTGCGGCCCCGCTGGCCGCGATTGCGATGGAATTGGATCGCGATCTTCATCGCAACTTCGACCGCGACGGATCCGGAATCACAAAAGAACACGCGGTTCAGGTCGCCGGGCAGCAGCGCGGCCAGACGCCGGGCGAGCATCAATGCCGGTTCGTGGTTGATCCCGCCGAACATCACGTGCGGCATTCTGTCAAGTTGTCGATGCATCGCATCGACCACGTGCGGGTGGTTGTATCCGTGACAGGCCGACCACCAAGACGCCAGGCCGTCGATCAGTCGGCGCCCATCGCTCAAGTGCAAGTAGACGCCTTCGGTACGATCCACCGCCAGCGGCAAGGGGGCCGTCTTCATTTGGCAATACGGCATCCAAAGATGTTCGTAACCCTGCTGTTGCCAATCGGGAACGTTGGAAACGTCGGGGGCTGAATCGGTCTTGGACGACGGCGAGGGAGCGATATCGGGACCTGCGAGGGAAATGGGCGATGAAGACACGGCGCCGGGGACATGAGCCCAACGCGTTAGGATCGAGCGGAAAAAAATGTTGGATCGATTGGAGTGGGATTGGCTTCCGGCCTGTCATTTCAGCATCGACGAGCCTGCAAGCCTATCCCACGGGCCGTCGACAGCCCAACGCCACCTCCATTGATCCCCAAGGAGTGAACAGAACGGCGCGAGCGGGCTGTCG
>NZ_JANZKV010000033.1:31533-49292 GCF_025060895.1 Stieleria sedimenti
CGACAGACCGCTCGCGCCCTACCGCTAACAAAATCACACCGCTTGGCGTCAAAGTAGCAGGCATTGGTCGACGAGCCGGGAAGCCTATCTCATGGGGCTGAGCGTATCATCGTCATCGTCGTCGGACAAGAAGTCGCTGGCGATGGCGGCGTCGACCGATTCCGCTTCGGCGTTGGATCCCCCACTGCCGCTTCCGTCCTCGCGATTGAACAATCGTGCCAGGTCGTTGATCACGTGCAAGGCGTCTCGGGCAGAAATCAGACCGTCGGCATTGGTGTCCAAACGTCGCATCGAACGTAATCGCTGCTCACCGTCTTCACCTTCGACGCGCGACGACAGTGTCGGAAGGTCGTCCACCAGTACACTGCCGTAGACCCCCAAGAAATTGATGACCCGCAGGGCGTCCGACGGTGTCACCGCGCCGCTGGCGTCGGTGTCGGTCGGTTCGATCCCATCGATATTCAACGTCAACGAGCCGAAGTCCACTTCCAGCGGTGAGACTTCGTCGTTCCGGCCGCGCAACAGCAGTTCCGCGCCGAGTGATTCGGCCGGGTCGAGTTGCAGGGTGACTCGACCGCCGGCAATCGCGCGAACGCCGATTCGAACCACAGCTTGCGGGGCACTGCCGGGGTGCTCGATCAAGGCTTCCAAAGCGCTGAATTCATCGATGCCTCGGGCCGTGATCGATTCGCCGATCTCATCGAACTTGCCCAACAGCATCAGCTCGCCGGTCAAATCCAATTGGTTCACCGGCAGGGGCAGGTCGAAGGCGACGGCGAACACACCCAAGCCGAATTCTCGCAAGTCCTGTGCAATGACTTCAATGAAGAACTCATCACCCGATTGAATCGATGCGACGGTATTGCCGTCGGCGTCCATCGCACGCATGCTCAGCTCCATCACGCGCCGGAGCGGTTGATTGCTGAGCCGGACGACGTCGTCTTGGAAGTTCGCCGCGTAGCGATAAAGCTGGTCGCCGACGCGCAGGTCGACGAGGATTCCGAATTGTCCGCCGAGCGGATTTTCGATCCCGGCGGCGGGATCGCTGGGCATGGGCCGGTCCGTGAATCGACGTACGGCACCGATTTGCAGGTCCGATGCGTCGACGCCCAAGTCCTCGCCGGCTCGGGCGATGACACGATCAACGGCTTGCCTGACGTCATCGTCGTCATAGCGAAACAGCGTCAACGTGACCTTTGCCGATGCCCGCTGGGAACCTTGTTGAAGGACGTAGCGGAATTCGAACGTTCCCTCGCTGCCCAACGCCTCTTCGGTCAGTCGCAGCACGTTGCCGCCGGTCGCGATCACCACTCCGGCAGGGGCGTCGATCAATTCCACGATCCGGGCGTTTCCCAGATAGCCGAGAATCTGGTCGTTTTCTAACACGTTCAAGTAGCGATCGCGCGCCTCGGAGTTGCGTCGGAAGACATCATCGACCGCCGTGGGGGCGGGAAGCGGATCGCCGAGCGGAGTGACGATCGGATCATCGAGGCTGTCCCAGCGATATTCGATCAACTGATCAATCTGACGCAGTAGCAATCGGTTTTCGTCGGCGTCGATCTCGACGACGTCGTCCAGTTCGATCGTCGCTTGTTGATCGAATTGACCGGACCCATCGATGCGGCCGACGACCAGTTGTCGGGCTTCAAGCGGCGTCAGGAACAGCCCGAGTCCGATCAAGGTGGGACGCGGCGACGAGGGAGTGAAGATCGCCAATGCCGAATGATCTGGCACGCTCTGCGCGACGACCGAGTGGTCGTCCAGGGATAGCGTCAGCAGTTCAACTTCACGCCGCGACAAACGTTCCACCGGATCGATGCTTGTGGCGTAGGAACGACGCACGATCGCAAACGTCTCGGGCGAGAGTTCTGTGACGCTGGTGATTCCCGGATACGTTTGGTCGGGGATGCCGGGCAATTCAATCCGCGTGACTCGGTTTTCGGCATCGACGTCAATCGACTGATCAATGTCGACGACGATCAGCGCGTTTCGTCCGTCGGCGATGACCAATGCCCGCTCGCCGATGTCTGCAAGCGTTTGTCGGTTGCGGGTCGCGAGGTCAACGGATTGAAAAAGTTTCGGCTGGTCTTCGGACAGGTCGATCAGCGCGACGCTGTAGCCCGCTTGGGGACCATCGACGACAGCGGGAAACACAACGTTGTGTTGTCCAAACACGACCGCGGTTCGTCCGTCGGCGGAGATTTCGGTTCGTAGATTAAAATCAGCCGACAACTCCAACGAAGCGATTCTTTCAATGTCATCGCCCACGATTCGGTAACGGACCAAATGATGGGCCAGTTCGGTCGGCGCAATCCACGTCGCGTCGCGCGATGAGGCGCGTTCGACATCGGTTTCGCTGCTGCCGGTTTGTTCGACGACCAGGATGTCATCGCCGACGACCATCTCGTCCAATACCGCATTGGGCAGTTCGCCGCTGGCGATCCGAGAAAGTGAACCTCCGCTGGTGTCAAACACCGTCACGGTGTGTGTGAATGACGGTGGTGAGTCAAATTGTGGCGTGAATTGGGATGGTTGGAAGGTAGAGACGAACAACCGATCGTCACGCCGCGCGACGGCTGCGAACAGACCGTCGAGCCGGATGGTGTTTCGATCCGTCAGGTCATTGCGGGCCACGGTCCACACGACGGTTTCCGCGCCGCGGGTACCGGTCGGAATGCCGCGGGGCGATGATCCTACGACGATCACCAATTGGTCCGTTAGCAACACCTCGCGAGGCGCCAGCGGCAATTCAATCGACGCGGATTCTTCCAGGCTGCCGTCGTCCTGGCGATCAAACAGGTGCAGCGTCGCGGGGGGCAATTCGGCTGCGGCGCCGGCGAAGAAATTCGTGCGAACGGCGGCCACCAAGCCTCCAGCTTCCACCAGCAAATCCGCGCCGCCCGCGGGAAGCATCAAGGGGGCATCGATCCCTGCGCCGGGGAAGAGCGGGGCGGGCAGAAATTGCGGCGGGAACGAAGGGGCGAAGCCGATGCCTGCAGGGGGTGTGTATGGAAAAACCTGAACCACGTTGCCGGACACGGGGAAAACGTCGCCACTGATTCTCTCGATCGGGTCGCTGGCCAAGCAGACGTCGCCGGCGAGCAGCCGGCGGCTTTCGAGGGGTTCGACGAAGGAGCATCGCGATTTCATGGCGGAATCCGACGAAAACGGACTTTGGATGGGTGCTGAGAGTGTTCAGATGAGAGGAAACGGCAAATGGTTCCACCGCAATACTCTAATCAAATGCGGCCCGATCAGCCGCCGTTTGTCACTCGCTCAGCCCCAAAATCAGTGTCGGCGGATCCAACAAATCGCTTTCTTTGGACCCGAAGCTCAACTGTTCATTCCCCGAGGATCCGGTCACGATCAGGGTGACGGAGCGATGATCGGCCTCGGCGACGAATTTCGCCAGCCTGTCGCTGGAAATCGATAGCGACTTGTCCTCCGGGCGGATCGTTTTTTCGGCCAGCAAAGGGATGTCTTTCAGCTCGTGTGATGAAAACGAATTGTTCCAAACGATTTTCATTTCCGGCCACAAGTCGCTGATTTCATTGCTGAAACCGTAGACCCGAACGGTCACATCGGCTTTGCGTTCGGCCGAGGTCAGGCTGAGCTCTAATTCCGCAGTCACGACGGGAAGCGGCTCGGGTTCTTTGGCCCTGGCACGGTTGCGATTGACCGGCTGGCCCCCGCCCTGGTTCCCACGCAGCGATAGGATCGGGAATCTCATGTAGGTGTGTTCGACCTGGATGTCGCGTCGAGTTTCGATCGACAGCACCGCTTTCTCGCCGAGTGGGTCGTTGTATCCGCTGCCACGTTTGACCGTGGCGTCCGCCCCACCCGGGTCGGACGTTTTGAGCATTACTGTTCGTGTGGATTTCGGCGGCGGTGGTGTTTTGGGTTCGGGGGCCGGTGGCGTCGGTTTGGGCGGAGTCGATGAGACGTTCGCGGGATCGGGTTTGGGTTGCTGACTCGGTGTTTTCATCGCAGGCTCGCCGTTTGCGGGGGAGCTCTTGGTGGCCGCCGCCAGATTTTCGGACGGCCGCACCGTCAACACGACGCGGTCCAGCATGCCGCGTTTGCGAGCGGAGTTCTTGTTGGAGATCGTCAATTCGACGAACGGGCGTTTGCCGGCGACGGCTGAGTCCACGGCATATTCGAGGATCACTTTTTTCTGTTTTCCACCGGCCCACCGATCATCGCTGGAGAAGGCGGTCAACAGGTAGCGAGTCGGCGGACCCGAGTTGCCTTTGAATCCCAACACGATTTGGTAATCGGTCTTCCCCGGGCCTTCCCCGCCCGCGTTCAAACTGATTCGAAAGACGTCGCCGTCCTTGGTGGTGTGTTGGAGTATGTCGCTGGTCAGAACCAGTTCGCTCTTGGAACCGGCGAAGGCGTAGGTCCTGGCGTCCTCATTGCGGGCCTTGGGGTTTCGATTCCATCCACCTTGTTTTCCCCAGCGCGTTGCCGTCCAGCCTGGTAGTCGCAATTGTTGCGAGTCGGGATCGCCTTGCTCGAAGGACCCGTTGTTCTGCTTGTTGCCCAACAGCCATTTGAATCCTTTGCCGCCGACGGCGCCCACGGGGTTCGCGCTGACTTTGGTCAGCGGTGGAGATGGATTCGGTTTCGGGTTGGCCGATGGGTTTTGGGGTGGTTTGGATTGCGGCGGCTTTTGTGATTGTTGTTTGGGCGGTTGTCCGGGCGACTGGTTTGGCTGGTTCGCAGCACGCGCTGAGTCGGGATTTGTCTTCGGGGCAGCGGCGACGTAGACCGCCTCTTGTTGTTGCTGACGTGCGATCGCGCTGGAATCACTGATGTAGACGATCATGGGGACCAGCACCAACAACAGCGCTGCAACGACACCCACGGTGATCCAAATGAGTTTCGAATTGGAGGTCGCCGTTGCGGCAGCGGCGTTGGCTTTCGGCTTCGGCGTTGCTGCGGCAAACGTTCCCGATCCTTGCGGGCCGGCAGCGAGCGGACCTTGGGGGACCGTGACGGCCGGGTGGGCGCCGGAGGACGACACGCCGGCGGCCAGGGGAGTCGCGGCGGGAAGCGCATCGGGAAGGGTTTCAAAGGGATTCGGCGGCGCTTCCTGGGACATGCCCAGCTCGATCCCGTCAAGGCCGCCCTGACTCTTCTTGTTGACCGCTTGTTCCAGCCCCAGTTGAAGCTTGTTGATCGCCTGGGCCACCTCGGATTTCTTTTCGCATTCGATTTCCACTTCGTCGAGTGCTTTTTCCAAGGCCGCGGCGCTGGGGTAGCGATCGCGCGGCTCTTTGGCCATCAGCCGATGGATCAGGTCCGCGAGCGGCTGGGGGATCTTGTCGTTTCGTTCGGTCAGTGGTTTGGGGGCGTGGGCCAGGATGGCGATCAGCTGCTCGGCGACTGATTTGGTTTTCAGCGGTAACGCACCGGTGGCCATTTCGTACAGCACGACTCCGGTGGAATACAAATCGCTTCGATCATCCAGCGGTTCGCTGCGCGCTTGCTCGGGTGACAGGTAGCCCGGGGTTCCGACGACCGCACCTCGGCCGGAAAGCTGGTCGACGGGGGTGGAAGCGAGGGCCAAGCCGAAGTCCAGGATCTTGATTCGGTTGGTCTTGGTGTCCAGCCAGATGTTGGCCGGTTTGATGTCGCGGTGGACGATGCCTTGCTTGTGGGCCGCGTCGAGTCCGCGGGCGATGTCGCGAGCATACGCGATGATCTGGTGGTAATCGGGCTCGCCGTACCGCTCTCCGAAATTCTCCAGCGTCGCCCCTTGAAGCAACTCCATCGCCATGTACGGCGTGCCCTTGTGTTCGCCGACTTCAAAAATCGTGGCCACGTTGTCGTGGTGGACGGCCGCCATGGCCCGGGCTTCGCTGATGAAACGTTTTCGGCTGCCCGGCGTGCTGGCGATTCTCTGATTCATCACCTTCAGCGCGACCTGCCGCTTCAGCCGAATGTCTTCGGCCAAAAACACGAATCCCATACCACCCTTTCCGAGTTCACGCAGCACCCGATAGTGACCGAGCGTGCCGAGATAATCCTCCGAATCCTTCGGCGGATCCAGAAAGTCGTGTTGGATGCCGGACGACGTCATCGCTAGAAAATACGGCCAAGGGGGTCAACGGAATCAGACAAGGGGCGTCTTGATGGCTGGGGACAGCTAGATCGCTGGCGACAACACTCGACGCGAGACTTCAAGTATATCACGTTTGCTTGCGCGGATTGAATTCACGCCGAAAAGTGGCCGCCACGTCGCACGATGAGCCTCACCTATTGCCTGCGGCCGAGAGGCATCCTTCTCAAATTGCCTATTCTCTAAAAAAGGTGTCGGACACCTTTTTCGCGAGCGGGGATCCGCCATTTTCCTCGTTTGGCGTCCCAGGTATGCTTCGGTGGTTCATTCGTCGAAGGTGTCCCCCTGCGGCGTACGCATGACAGGCCATCCTCTTTCGTTTTGAGGGGCCGCCGATTTCCTGAAATTTCAGACTGAAACACAATGAGCCAATCGACTCCTGGCCCCGTTTCCCCCGCGTCGGTCGCTTCCGATGCCGCCCCCTTGGCCCCCGTGCTGGTGCGTTTGCCCGACGGGACGACCCATCAGCATCCCGGCCACACCACACCGATGGAGATTGCCAGTGGGATCAGCGAAGGGTTAGCGCGGAGCGTCGTGGCGGCGGAGGTCGACGGTCGAATTGTCGACGCGGACCGGCCACTGGGTGAATTGGCGTCCGGAGACGCTGTCGAAGAGGAGGCTGCCGACGGGGCGCTGTCGCTGCGATTGTTGACCAGTCGCGACGGTGAAGCGCTCGATGTGCTGCGGCACTCGGCGGCCCATGTGATGGCCCGAGCCGTCATGCGGCTCTACAAGGGCGTTTCGTTGGCGTTTGGGCCGACCACCGAAGGCGGCTTCTATTACGACTTTGACCTGGATGTCCCGATCAGCGAGGACGATTTTCCAAAGATCGAAGCGGAAATGAAGGCGATCATCAAAAAGAAAGAGCCGTTCGAACGTTTTGTCCTTGATCGTGACGAGGCCCGCAAGCTGTGCGACGACCTGGATCAAGATCTGAAGGTCGAGCACATCGATACCGGATTGGCCGACCAGTCAACCGTCAGTTTTTATCGTCAAGGCGAGTTCGTCGACCTCTGTCGTGGGCCCCACATCCCCGATGCCGGCAAGATCAAAGCGATCAAGTTGATGAGCGTCGCCGGATCCCACTGGAAAGGCGACACGTCCAATCGACCCCTGCAGCGGCTTTATGGGACCGCGTTCTTCGACAAGAAAGAACTGAAGGCCTATCTGGAGCAGATCGAAGAAGCCAAACGCCGTGACCACCGAGTGCTGGGCAAGCAGCATGGCCTGTTCGCGATCAACCCCGAAGTCGGCCAGGGGTTGTGCCTGTGGTTGCCCAAGGGGGCCCGTGTCCGCGTGACCTTGGAAGACTTCCTGCGCCGCGAGTTGCTCAGCCGTGGTTACGACCCGGTTTACAGCCCGCACATCGGTCGCGTCGAATTGTATGAGACCAGCGGCCACTTTCCGTACTATCGCGACAGCCAATTCGCGCCGTTGTTCGGCAGCGAAGTTGGCGCGATGCTGGATGCGTGGGCCAACCGCCTGGAAGCGGGCACCATCGACGCCGACGGCGAAGACAAGCTGATAGCGGCCGCCGAAGTGCTGGGCGTGGAGCTGCCCGATTACAAACCGTCGATGTCGGCCGAACAAAAACGCGAGGTGCTGCACCAGTGGCAATTGGTCAACGAGCGGTACCTGCTCAAGCCGATGAACTGTCCGCATCACTGCCAGATCTTCAAGGCCCAGTCACGTTCCTATCGACAATTGCCGATGCGGCTGTTCGAGTTCGGGACCGTTTATCGGCACGAACAAACGGGCGAGCTGAACGGGATGTTGCGGGTCCGCGGCTTGACCCAAGACGACGCGCACATCTTCTGCACCGAGGATCAGGTCGAAGCGGAGTTTCGGGCAACAATTGAGCTGACGAAGTTCGTGCTCAAGGCGGTCGGTTTGGACGACTATCGCGTCCAGCTCTCCTTGCGTGATCCGGACAGCAGCAAGTACGTCGGCAGCGAACAGCAATGGGATACCGCGGAAAATTCGCTCCGCGGCGTCTTGGAACAGAGCGGGATGGAATTCAACGAAGAGCCGGGCGAGGCGGCGTTTTACGGCCCCAAAGCGGACTTCATGGTGCGTGATTGCATCGGGCGTTCCTGGCAACTGGGGACCGTTCAGCTGGACTACAATCTGCCCGAACGGTTCAAGCTGGAATACAACGGCAAGGACAATGCGGCCCATCGCCCGGTGATGATCCACCGCGCCCCGTTCGGTTCTTTGGAACGGTTCACCGGCATGTTGATCGAGCACTTCGCCGGTGCGTTCCCGATGTGGCTCTCGCCCGAACAGATCCGCGTCCTGCCGCTCAGCGACAAATCGATCGACTACGCCGTACAAGTCGCCAAGCAGTTCGACGAGGCGGGATTGAAGGTCACGGTCGACTCAACCGGCGGCAAGGTGCAAGCCAAAATCCGCAACGCGCAGCTCGACCTGGTCAACTACATGGCGGTCGTGGGGCCGAAGGAAGCCGAAACGGGGCAAGTCGCCCTGCGCGATCGAATCGACGGTGACTTGGGATCGATGCCGACCGCCCAGGCGATCGCCAGGTTGGTCGATGAAGTCAAGAACCGAACCGTTCGCCAGGCAGTGACGGCGTCGTAGGATCGTTCACAAGATCCGCGACTCGGACTGGGCGGAACGCTACGGGCAACAGGCATCCAGAATCCGCCGCATCTCCGCGACGGCTTCTTTCATCCCGACCATCACGGCGCGGCTGACGATGGAGTGGCCGATGTTCAATTCGATCATGCCGGGAAGTTTGGCGACCGGTCGCACGTTGGTGTAATTGAGTCCGTGTCCGGCGTGCAGTCGCAGTCCCGATTCGATCGCCACCTGACCTGACGCCCGCAGTCGATCGAGTTCGTCGTTGATGGCGCCGCGCTGGGCCAGGGCGTAAGGGCCGGTGTGCAATTCGACCGCATCGGCGCCCAGTTTGGCTGCCGCGGCGACTTGATCGGTGTCGGGATCGACGAACAGACTGGTCAGGATGCCTTGGTCCTTCAGCCGTTCGATCGCAGCGGCAATGCGTCCGTCGTCTGCGGCGACATTCAGCCCGCCTTCGGTCGTCACTTCTTGGCGGCTTTCGGGAACCAGCAGCGCCCAGTCGGGGCGCACGCGAAGGGCGATGGCCAGCACGTCGTCGGCGCACGCTAGTTCCAGGTTGGTCTTGACCGTCACGGTCTGCATCAGCACGTCGACGTCGCGGTCTTGGATGTGCCGGCGATCTTCGCGGAGATGGAACGTGATGCCGTCGGCGCCGCCTTGTTCGGCTAGGGCGGCGGCGATGGCCGGGTCGGGTTCATAGGTGCGGCGCGCTTGTCGCACCGTGGCGACGTGGTCAATGTTGACGCCAAGTTCGATCATGGATGACGTATCGTGGTGGAGGCGGAGGGTGCAAACGCCCGGCTGACGTTCAGCTGGACTCCTCCTCACGATAATAGGTTCGCAGAGCTTTGGGCAGCGGATCAATCGCCAGTTGATCTTCCAGGTACCCCTTCGATTTGGCTTCGCGAAGCACTTCGACCACATCGGCGTAATCTCCGCCGATCGAAACGATTCCCTTGACCAGTCCGCGAACCGTGGCCGGTGAGCGTGTGCGTCGGTCCTCTTTGCCGACCTGAAAGCGGCTGATTCTCAATTGGCCCGGTTCGTTGGATTCCGGTTTGACGATCAGCGCGTTGGGGCCCAGGATCGCGCCTCGAATACGGACCGGCGAGGGGGTGCCGAAGACCACGATCTCGGCCTCCTCGCGGGTCGATACCACGACCGCGGGCGGCGCCAGTGAATCGATTTCGTAATAGTGCAACGCCGTCCCGAGTTTTTCAGGGGTCAGGGCGAGCCCGGCGTCCGCCCGGGATCGCAGCGCGGCAAACGAGCCATAGCGGCTTTCGATGCTCGGTTGATTGAACAGACCCGCCAGCGCGTCAACGACTTCCGGGTGCTCGAGCCCTGTCAGGGCGGCCAAAGCCGGGTAGCGGAAGGCTGATTCGTTGGCGATCGCGTCGGCCAGCGGACCGATCGCATCCTGGCGGTCCAGGTAGGCGAGTGCTTCGGCGGCATAAAAACGCAGCTCTGGGTTTTCGTTCTTCAGTCCGGCCGCTAGTGTCGGGATCGCGCTCTCACCCAGCGCTTCCAATTGCAGCGCAGCATCGGCGGCCGTCGCCGGGTCGCTGAGCAAGGAGGCCAGTTTCTTGAGCCGCGGTTGGCTGTTGCCTTGTCGCTCGTCGATCGCGATCGCACGGACCACCGCGACATAGCGGCCGAGGGACCCCTCGTAACGCGGGTGCAGTTCCAGTTCGATGTAGTCGTCTTCGACCGCTTTGGCCACGCCTCGTCGCGTCGTGCCATCGAAGAAGAAGAAGCGCCGATTGATCGCTTCGGCGATCTCGCTGGATACTTTGACGTGCTGGAACTCGGGCCGCAGGACCAGGCCCATGTTGCGGGTCTTTTGGACCGTGCCGCCGGAGAGTACCAGGGCTTGGGTTTTCATCCGTTTGTCCGCACTGCCTTGGAACGCCGCACGCGTCAAAATCGGGCCTGTCCCCATCGCCAGGACGTCGCCTTTCCGGACGCGCCCCTGGATCACCTGTTGCAGACGCATTCGGGTGTCCAGCAGCCAACCACCGTGAAGGTCCGTCGCGTTGCTGCCGGCCGGCGAGTCGATTCGCAGGTCGATCGTGTCGCCGCGTTTCGCACCCGCGGGGACCGTCGCATACACGCGGACGATCGAATTGGATTCGAGTTCCAGGATTTCGTTGGGGCTTTTGACATCATTCCGCCGCATCTCTTCGATCAGCTGATCGCGGTACGGCGACGGGTCGGCCGGCCCGCCGGTTCCGGCCAACGAGTTCACCAGGCCGACCCCTGAGATCTCGATCGGATTCAGGCCTCGCGGGGCGGCGGCTTCGCGAATCAGTTCGGGGGGCTCGGGGGCTTGCAGGAGTTTGGCCACTCCGTTTTCTTCCGAGGATGAGCCGCGGCCCAGGAACGAGGTGCAGCCGGTCAGCGCTCCGCCCAGGATCAGCGAGGTCGAGGCGCGCAGCAGCAGGCCGCGGCGGTGGATCGCGGCGGGCGCGGCTTGAGCGGTCTCGTCGTTGCGGTTCAGTTCGGGCGTCCTGCCTGACATGGTTGTTTCCGGTGGAGGGGGGCCATTCTGTGCGAAAATGGGTCGAGGATTGGCTATAGCGGAAATCGGGCCAGGGAAGCAAGGCGAGTGCGGCGGAGCACGGCTGGCGCGGCGGTTATTACCGCCCAGTACCCAGTAGTCAGTACTCAGTACCCAGGCCACGATCTCCCCTTCGCCCCGCCTTCCCCTCTGCTCCTCTCATTCACCGAGGACTATTCAAGCGGCCCCTTTCGGGCCCCCTCGTTTGGCAGTTCTCGGTCTCCGGTGCCGTTGCGGGCTCATCGAGGCCATGGCCGTTGACGCGGCTTGCCGAGCGTCTTGTCGGCCGTCACCAGCGGATTTTGCGCGGGCAAAAAATGGTGAAAAGCGAAGTGGCGCTGTGGCCATCCACTTCACGCCGATTCGGCCTGTTTTTCCACAAAAGTCCCCAGCTTGCTTAGGGTGGACACTTGGTCGATGGGTATCTCGGCAGTGCTGAAAAACCATGCAATCGTCGCGGGGCTGGCTGCGGCGGCGTTGCTGAAAAAGTGTGCAATGTCTCTTTGCTGTCGTAAAGTCTTTTGACAGCAACCTTTGTGACGGAGCATTTGACCGGCTGTCAGGATCGGCACAGCCACCCACGGCGGGCGAGTTCGTGCCCGTCGGCCGGGTCTCGTTCTCGATCGTTCGCAAAGGAATCACGCCTGATGAGCCAGCCCAATTCGAAGGAAATCAACCCGCAGGTCGAATCGGAGGATCGGGGCGGACCGGGGGAGGGGCTTCGTTATGCGAGCGATCCCGGTCCCGACCAGGCCACCGAGTTCCCCACGTTGGAGCTGACCCAGCCGGACCCGGAAGCCGACTATGAGGACCGCTGTCGGCAGGCCCTCCTGTTGGCGGAAGAAGCCTTCGCGTCGACCGGCAGTTGGGTCGTTTTCTTTCGCGAGATCCTGGGCGTCGACGGGGTGGTCAAGCAGTTGTTTTCCGATGCCGAGGAGTTCAAACGTTTCGTCGCGGGGCCCGAATTTGCCACCCTGCATGAAATGCTAGCGGCGATCCGCAGTCAAGATCAGTCGAAGTCTGATGCCGCCGAGCCGGAGCGAATGATCACCATCCGGATTCCCCGGTCGTTGCATGAATCGCTGCAAGAGGAGTCGAAGGCGTGCGGTTTGAGTATCAACAAGTTGTCGATCAGCAAGTTGCTGTTGCCGGCTAATCCGCGTTTTGTCCCTGAGCAGCAGGGCAGGCGGCGGGGGCGTCGCCCCGGGCCGCAGGGACGCCGCTCAAAGACATCCGCGCCGGATGCCGCTCCACCAGCGGAACGCTCCAACGCATCGCCCCCGTCGGAGCCCCGGATCTTGGAAGGCCGCCGCGCCATCCACAGTTGGGTTGACCGGTCTCCCCATGGCTCCCTCGGGCAGCGCTGACGCCTTCCCCGCCAGCCCCACCAGCCCCGGCCGGAGTGGGCGTTGATTGCTAGCGGTATTGGCTCGGCCAGCCCGCACGCTCAAACTCCCCGATCAACTCCTTTGCGAAGGCAGGCTGCCGCACCGCCGGCGGATTGATTCGCTGCGACCCCGTCGGGGGCGGGGGGGATTTTGAGGCGTGCTTCCCGGTGGTGGCGCTGCGCTGACCTCCGGCTACTCGCTGAAATCCCTTCGGGATACTCGGTTCGCTGCCGCTCTCCTTTGACACCAACGGAGTGAGGCTTGTCAGCGGCAGGGCTCGGGCCGTTCGGCTAACTCCTGTCGTGTCGAAGTAATTGGCTCAAGAAGCGGAGGTCTGAAGGGCCTGCACATCTGAAACCTGAAACCTGAAACCTGAAACCTGCATGGTGCCAAGGGGGCCACCCGGGCCGAGTGAGTTCGCTACAATCTCGCCACTCCCTGCTGGTTCCGCTCCTCTTCTCACTGGCAATCCGTCGCATGCCGATCCGTCTGTTCTTGATTCTTGGCGCGTTCCTGGTCTCGGTTTTGATGTGGGTGGATCGGGCCTGTATTTCGGCGGCCAAGGATGACATGGCGAGCGATCTGGGGTTTTCGGATCAGCAAATGGGATGGGTGATGGCTGCGTTTTCGCTCGGCTATGCCCTGTTTCAGGTCCCCAGCGGCAAGTTGGCCGATCGTTTCGGACCGCGAGTCGTGATGACGGTCGTCTGTCTGTGTTGGTCGCTTTTCACGGCGCTGACCGGCGTGGTCCGTGGAATCTACGCGATGATCGGGCTGCGCTTTCTGTTCGGGCTCGGCGAGGCCGGTGGTTATCCGACCTTGGCGCGGGCGTTCACGAATTGGTTGCCGATGAATGAACGGGGGATCACCAATTCGATCAGCTTTTCCGGTGGTCGGCTGGGGGCGGCGCTGGCGATGCCCGGCGTGGTTTGGTTGATCGGGGCGCTGGGCGGTTGGCAGCAGACGTTTTGGTTTTTCGGCGCGATCGGGATCGGGTTCGCCGTGGTGTGGTTCGTGCTGTTTCGCGATCGGCCCGAAGACCACTTTGCGGTTTCTCCCGCCGAGCGCGATCACATCATCGAAGCCCGTCGACCGAGGAAGTCCGGCTCCGAGGCCGTCAATGCGGTCGCCGACGTCCCGATCACGTTCGGCAACATGTTGCAATCGCCGAACATGCTGATGCTGATGGTTCAATATGTTGCCCACAACTTCACATTTTTCTTCACCGTGACCTGGTTCTTTCCGTACTTGAAGGAGAGTTACCAGTTGACCAGCGAGCAGGCCGGTTGGTACGCGATGTCGCCGTTGTTGTGTGGCGTTCTGGGGAATTGGCTGGCGGGTTTCACCGTGGATCGTTTGTACAGCCAGGGGCGATGGCAGCTGTCGCGTCGTCTGCCCGCGGCCGTCGGGTTCCTGCTGGCCGCGATCGGCATGAGTCTGTGCGTGAACATGACGACGCCGTTTTGGGCCGTCGTGTGCATGTGTATCGCGATCTTTGGCAGCGACATGATTCTCAGTCCCTCCTGGTCCACTTGCATGGACATCGGCGGCGCGAGTGCGGGCGCGGTTTCGGGGGCGATGAACATGGTCGGCAACCTAGGTGCGTTCTTCACGGCGTTGTCGTTTCCCTATTTGAAGAACGCGTTGGGGTCGCACCAACCGTTTTTCTATGTCGCTGCGGGATTGAATCTGTTGGCGATCTTCTTATGGTTTCGAATTCGCCCGGATCGAAGCATTGCCGAAGAGCGGCTGGGGTACGAGCCCGGTTCCAGTGATTGATTTGGCTCTGAAGGTGTCAGCGGAACGGCGCGAGCCGTCCGGTTGCACCGTGAAAGACCGGGAGGGCTCGCGCCCTTCCGCTAACAAAAAACACCCCGTTTGGTGTCAAAGTGGATGGCATGGGGCGACGGCGTCCTGTCCCCATCCTGTCATGCAAATTGAAAGCAGCCCATGAACAACACTGATGGACCGAAATTACGAGGCGCGGTGGTCGGCGCCGGCTACTTCAGCCAATTCCATTTCGATTCGTGGAAGCGAATCCCTGGCGTCGAATTGGTTGCGGTCTGCGATTCCAATTCGGCAGCCGCCGAGCGGGCGGCCAAGACCTATGGGGTTGACGCGGTTTTCGCCGATCACGCGAACATGTTGGACGAAGTCGACTTGGATTTCGTGGACATCGTCACGCGTCCGGACACGCATTTGAGGCTTGTCGGTGACGTTGCCGCAGCGGGTGTTGCGATCATTTGTCAAAAGCCGCTGGCGCCGACCGTCGCCGAAGCCCGCCAGATTGTCGACGTCGCGTGTGGCGCGGGCGTTCGGTTCATGGTGCACGAGAACTTTCGATTCCAACCCTGGTATCGCGAGATCAAAGAGCTGTTGGAGAGCGGTGTCGTCGGAGACAAGGTGCACACCCTCACGCAGCGGAATCGCATGGGCGACGGCTGGGGGGATGATGCTTACCTGGCGCGTCAGCCGTACTTTCAGACGATGGAACAGTTTTTGATTTTCGAAGCCGGCATTCACACGATCGACACGTTTCGTTACCTGGCCGGTGAAATCGATCGCGTCTGGTGCATGCACCGAAAACTCAATCCGGTGATCGCCGGCGAAGACACCGCGATCGGCATCTTTCAATTTGCCCGCAGCGGCGTCGGTGTTTATGACGCCAATCGCTACAACGAGTCGACCGCGGACGATCCACGTTACACGTTCGGCGAGCTGTTGGTGGAGTGCGACGGCGGGACGATTCGCTTGTACGATGACGCCCGGCTGACGGTCCAGCGGCTCGGCCAGCCGGAAACGCCACACCCCTATCAACCCAGTCGCCATGGATTTGCCGGTGATTGCGTCCATCAAACGCAACTGCATTTTGTTCGTGGGTTGCGATCCGGTGACGCCTTTGAAACCGACGGCCCCAGCTATCTGAAAAGCATCGCGGTGCAGGAAGCGATGTACCGCAGTGCCGAAACGATGATGTGGGAGTCACCGTCCGAATGAGAATCCTAGATTTGACGTTGCGATTGGAAAAAGGGATGCGTGGCGTTGACTATGAAACCAAGTACACGGTCGCGAAAGACGGTTGGAACGCGCGGACGTTACATCTGTATTCGCACTGTGGAACCCACATGGATTCGCCGTATCACTTTGAAGCGGGCGAGCAGACGATCGACCAGATTCCGATCTCGGATTGCATTGGCAAAGCGTGGGTTGTCGGGCTCGACGGTTTGCCCGACCGGACACCGATCACCGTCGAGCACCTGGGGCCGCTGGCCGACCAGGTGCAGCCCGGCGATGCGTTGTTGTTGCGGACGCTGTGGAGCCGCCACGTCAGCGATCCCGACCACTACCGCGACCACTTTCCGCCGATCAGCCCTGAACTGGCCCGCTGGATGGTGGACCAACGTGTCCGGATGGTCGGGGTCGAGCCGCCGTCGGTGGCCGATGTCAACGACTTGGCCGCGGTCACCGAGATCCATCAAATCCTGCTCGGTGCGGGCATCATCATCGTCGAAGGGTTAACGGGCTTGGACCAGTTGACCGAGCCGACGTGCCTATTCGGAGCGATGCCGTTGAAGGTCGCCGGGGGCGACGGGGCACCGTGTCGTGCGTTCGCGATTTTGGGAGCGACGTGGTGAGTGACCTTTTGAATGATCTTCCGCCGCCGCGCCGCGATGACTTGTTGCCCAAGATCCGCCAACTCGCTGAAGCATCTGCCGCCTGCGTGGTGGTGTTGGACGACGATCCGACCGGGACGCAAACGGTTTATCAGACGCCGGTGCTGACCACCTGGGACGTGGCGTCGCTGGCTGACCAGTTGCAACGTGGCGACGCGATGTTCTACGTGTTGACGAACTCGCGGGCGCTGCCCGAGCGTGAAGCCGTGGAATTGGCGCGCTGTCTCGGTCGCAACCTGCGTGAAGCGGCGGCCAACGTCCAAAGAGAGTTGACGGTGATCAGCCGCAGCGATTCGACGTTGCGAGGCCATTACCCGGCCGAAGTCGATGCGGTCGCCGAGGCGCTCGGGCATCCCGATGCGGTCCACGTCATCATGCCGTTTTTTCTTCAGGGCGGACGCTTGACGATTGGTGACACGCATTACGTGGCCGAAGGCGATTCGTTGGTGCCGGCGGCGGACACCCCGTTTGCCCAAGACGCGACCTTCGGATTTCGACATTCGAACTTGCGCGACTGGGTCGTTGAAAAGACCGGGGCGGCGGTCGATCAGGCTTCCTTGCATTCGGTTTCTATCGAGGAGCTTCGTGAAGGTGACTTGCAGCAACTCGCGGCGCGGATTGCCGCCTTACCGTCGGGAAGTGTCTTGATCGTCAATGCCGTCGACATCGCCGATGCCCGCGCTTTCGCAATTGCCGCGCGCCTGGCGGAATTCGCGGGGGCGGAATTGATCTACCGCACCGCAGCGAGTTTTGTCCAAGCCTATGCGGGGTTGGAGGAGAAACCGCTGTTGCGCGGCGACCAGATGATCGCCTCGGCCCACTCGGCAGGTCTGATCGTCGTCGGTTCGTACGTTCCCAAAACGACGACGCAGCTGAATCGTTTGCTCGATGTCGAGGACGCTCCCCAAGCAGTGGTGTTGGATGTCGGACGGCTGTTGTCGGATCAGGCCGCGCAGCATCTGGCCGACGTGATCGAACGCGTCAACTCGCGACTTGTCCGAGGGCAGGACGTCGTGCTGCACACCTCGCGCGGCTTGGTCACCGGGGCCGACGGCGAATCAAGTTTGCGAATCGGTACCGCGGTTTCCAAGGCGGTCGTCGATGTCGTCCGCGCGGTCGATGCCCCGCTGCGTTTTTTGATCGCCAAGGGAGGCATCACGTCGAGCGACGTGGCGACCAAGGGATTGGAAGTCAAACGTGCGACGGTGCTGGGGCAGATCTTGCCTGGCATTCCGGTCTGGAGTCTCGGCCCGGAAAGCCGTCGACCCGAATTGCCGTACGTCGTTTTCCCCGGCAACGTCGGCGGCGACGAGGCGCTGGCCGAGGCGTACAGGAAACTGCGCGGGCGGTGATGGGGGCAAAACGATGGGGGCAAAACGATGGGGGCAAAACGATGGCAGAATGATGGGGTG
>NZ_JANZKV010000330.1 GCF_025060895.1 Stieleria sedimenti
TAAATGGGAATGCACCCGTGTGCACTCGATCGCCGGCCTGGGTAACTAAGCACAAGCCCACGTTCATCGACCCACCAAGAAAACCGTCATGAATGACCCCAACCAAGTCGCATTGGATGCCTTGCTCCAAGCCGTTCGTTTGGCACCGGAGAACATCGCGTTGGCGGACCACCTCGCCAAAACGCTGCTGCAAATGTCGCGGGCTGAGGAAGCCGCCCAGGTCTATCGGGATGCGCTCCATCATCATCCCGGCAACACCCAACTGCAACTCGGGCTCGCCGACAGCTACCGACGCGCCAATCGGCTTTCGCACGCCCTGGCAATCCTTGAAACGTTGGTCGCTGAAAAGAATCCGCCGGCCGAGGCGTTGCTGATGCACGCCCGCGTGCTCCATGGCCAGGGCGAAACTCGATCGGCGATCAACCAATACAAAGACGCGATCGACGCCGACCCCGATCTATCCGATTCGGCGTTCGAAAGCCTGCTCGGCCTGAACTTCGACTCCGAGTCCGACGACTTCGCCGAGCGCACGCCGGCCAGCTGGATGGAAGACGCTCCCGAATCAGGGTTCGACCAACAGGACATGGACGACGACGATTCGTTCGCGGACCTGGAGACCCCGTCGATCAAGTTCGACGACGTGGGCGGCATGACCGATGTGAAAGAGGATATTCGAGTCAAAATCATCTATCCGCTGCAACATGCCGAGATGTTTGCCGCCTACGGAAAAAAAGTCGGCGGGGGCATTTTGATGTATGGACCGCCCGGATGCGGCAAGACGATGCTCGCGCGGGCGACGGCTGGAGAAATCGATGCGGGGTTCTTGAGCGTCGGAATCAGCGACGTCTTGGACATGTGGGTCGGCAACAGCGAAAAGAATCTTCACAACCTGTTTCAACAAGCCCGTCGCAACCGACCCTGTGTGGTGTTCTTTGACGAAGTCGACGCGCTCGGTGCAAGCCGATCGGACATGCGTCGCAGCAGCGGTCGACATCTGATCAACCAGTTCTTATCCGAATTAGACGGTGTAGAGACGGACAATGACGGCGTCTTGTTTCTCGCCGCCACCAACGCGCCGTGGCATTTGGACAGCGCGTTTCGTCGCCCCGGCCGTTTCGACCGAATCGTGTTTGTCCCGCCGCCGGACGCGGAAGCTCGCATCGAAATATTCAAACTGGCACTTGCCGGAAAGCCGACCGAGAAGATCAACCTGGAAAAACTCGCCGCGAAAACCGTGGACTTTTCGGGTGCGGATTTGAATTCGGTCGTCGACACCGCGGTCGAAACCAAATTGAAGGAAGCGGTAAAAACGGGATTACCCAAACCGATCACGACGGGTGATCTGATGTCGGCCGTCAAACGCTGTCGGCCGAGCACCGGCGAATGGTTTTCCACCGCCCGAAACCACGCGCTCTATTCCAACGACGGCGGTGCCTATGACCCGATTCTGGATTACCTGAAGATCAAGCGATGACACAACGCTACGACCGCGCCCAGCTGTTGATCGGCCAAGGGCGATTCGAGCTGGCCGAGCGCGAGATCCGTCAGATGCTGGCCGAAAATCCCGATGACGGATTCGCCCATGCGCTGTTGGCGATCTGCGCCGCCACCGATGAATCACGCTACGAAGAAGCAACCCGCGAAGCCGAGTTGGCCGTCGCAGCGGAACCGGACGCCCCGTTCGTGCATTTCGTCCGCAGCCGAGTGCTGTGGAAACGAAATCATTTTGACGAAGCCTACGAGGCGATCTCGCAAGCCATTCGTCTGGACCCTTACGACGCCGATTATTTCGCACAAGCGGCGCAAATCAAATTGGCGACCCGCGACTGGCCGGCGGCGCTGCGTCTGTCCGAACAAGGGCTCGCCATCGACCCGGAATCCGCCGGCTGCAACAACATCCGCACGATCGCGTTGGAACGTCTCGGCCGCACCGGGGAAGCGCTTCAATCGGCCGCCAAGAATCTGAAGAACAGCCCCGAGGATTCTTACGCACACTCGTCACACGGCTGGGCGCTGCTGAATTCCGGCAAGTACCAGGAAGCCCAAAATGCGTTCCGCGAATCGCTGAGACTGGACCCGACCAACGAACTGGCCCGCGAAGGCATGATCGACGCGATCAGCAGCCGCAGCTTGCTGTTTCGCTCGGTCCGAAAGTTCCACATCGCACTCAGCCGACTTTCTCGGAAACATCAATTCGCAATCATCTTTGGAGCCTGGCTGTTGATCCAGGTGCTCAGTGGTGCCGGCGACAGCGTGCCATGGATTCGGCCCTTCATCCCGCTGATTCTGATGGCGTACATGGTCTTTGCCGTCCTGACGTGGACGTCCGACGCGATCTTCAACACGTTGCTGCGGTTCCACCATTTCGGGCGACACCTGCTGACGTCCCGAATGATCTGGCGATCCAATCTGGTGGCATCCTGTTTGATCTGTGCCGGTGGCGGTGCGATCTACTCGATCGCGATCGGCGGCTGGTTTGCCGCCGCCGTGGTCGCGTTCTACTGGACGTTGATGTGCGTTCCCGTCACCGCCGCCTTTGCGATGCCGACCGCCAAACGCGGCCTGTTGATCGGCGGACTGGGGTTGCTGGTCGGACTCCTACCGGTCTACGGAGTCGTTCAATCGGTCGCCCAAGACAGCGGCCTCCCGCTGGCCCGAGCGTTCCGAAATTTCAACTGGAGCATCATCGGTCTGCAGGTCGCGGCGGGCTACCTGGCCGTCGCCCAGAATCGCAGGTGATTGGCTTCCTTACCAGGATTCCTTGGAACTTCCGTCGGGACCTTCCAACAACGACTCTTCGGGCGCCCGGATATCGCTGTTGGGCAATCCATCGGGATACTCCTGCTTGATCCTGGCGATGGCATTAGTCGCGACGGCCAAGTGCTGCTTCTTCGTTTCGTCATAAAAGGCCCTCGCCGCGCCGGGCAATTTGGGTTGCCCGTGCAAGGGTTTGTCCGAGACACACAGCAGCGTGGCGTTTGGGATTCGATATCGAAAACCATTGGCGGCGACCGTGGCCGATTCCATGTCGACGGCGATGCTGCGGCTGACCCGCAAATGCTCCACCGCTTTGCGCAGCGAAAGCTCCCAATTCCGATCCGCCGTCGTGTAGACCGCACCGATCCGGTAAGGCAATTCCGCTTCGTCGAGCGCGTTGGCAAGCGCGCGGTTGAGCAAAAAACTGGGCGTGATCGGCACCGACGGCGGCAAGGCTTCGTCCAATAAGTGATCGCCCCGCATGTACCCCGATGCCAACACAAAGTCGCCGATCTCTTGGTGGTTCCGTACACCCGCACAGTGCCCCACCATCAACACCGCGTCCGGCCGCAGCACCGCCAAATGATCCGTCAGGTTTTTGGCGTTGGACGGCCCGACGCCGATGTTGACGATACTGATGCCGAGATTGTCCGGTTCCCGATGATGCAGTGTCGGCATCTGCACTTCGTCACGCTTGGACCGCTCGCAATCAGGAAACTGACGAATGAACGCCGCGATGTGCATATTGTAGTTGGTCAACAACACGTAACGTTGAAAGTCTTCCGCGTTGGTCCCGGTGTAATGCTCCAGCCGCTTGATCGACAGCTCGCTGCGTTCGGGGCCGAACAAAAAGACCTTCTTACGCGTCAGATCGAAATCGGTCTCGTCGATCATCTCCAACAACTGTGGAGAATTCAGATCGACCCGCGGTCGCGAACGCGTGATCGTAATCTCCGCACCGCGGCGGGCCAACTTCAGTAGCTCGCGACGCAAGTACCAGCGATAGGCGCGCGGCCTGGCGATCTTGCCGGACAGTTCGGGATTGTGCTTGGACCAATGCCGATAGACGGTCAACTTGGAATAGAAACCGTCGGCATACGTTTCCTCCATCTGCTCGCAAGCGGCGGCGATCTGCTCACCGAGACCCTGTTCGGACACATCCGGATCGATTCGAAAGGTTTCATGCATGAACGCAATTGTGAACGATCCCCGATCCGCCGGCTAGCCGAGTAGGGCATGCTGTGCATGCCACCGCAGGGCATGCTGTGCATGCCACCGTAGGGCATGCTGTGCATGCCACCGTAGGGCATGCTGTGCATGCCGCCGTTGGGTATGCTGTGCATGCCGCCGTAGGGCATGCTGTGCACGCCACCGGGCGGGTCGATCGGATGCGTTCCGCCGGCAGGCAACGCCGTGAAGCACTTTTTTGGCGGCAGGACGCGAGCCCTCCGGTGGTGCGAGTGTTCAACGGCCGAAACGAATCAGCACGAGATCCAGCTCTTTCAGGTGGACGATCTTCACGGGCCGGCGCGGCAGCGACAGAGCTCTGATTTGACCAGGAAGTTCGGTTGCGGCAACGCTCGGTGGACGCTGTTGGAGGGGAACGGCAACGATCCGTTTCATCACCTCCAATTGCAATTCTGGTTTCCCATAGACCACCAATTGGCGTCGTTCGGGAAAATACATCATCTTCTCGGCAGGGATGACAGATGCAAATTGGGCCAAGACGTCCTCGGGAAATCCGTCGGGGATCCCGTGTGTCTGCAACTTCGCGGCCACCGACGAAGGCGGCGACGGGTCCTCCGCCCAAGCATTGTTGCAATCCATGCCCGATCCGGCGATCAACGCCAGAAGCAGTGTTGAACAAGCTAAAGATCGGCTCACGATATTCATTTGATGCTCGTTTGGGTAGGCGGTCTTCCACGTATTGAACACCATGGGGCAGCTGAGGTTCCGTACAATTGCCTCCGACAGACCAGCCGGCAACTCGTCATCGAATTCCCGTGATGATGCCGTCTATCACGACCCGATTCGTCTCACATCTATTCGATAACTGGTCCCTCCCATGAAAACCCCGCGACGCACCACCGCGGCACTCTTGCTGACCTTGGCTTCGACCGTTGCGATCGCCGAACCGCCCTGGATCATCGACCCGCACACCCATTTCAAGGGTCCTGAGCAGATCGCGCTTGAGAACCAAACGGTCAAACGCGAGCCTCAGAACACGCTCGGCCACGTCGTCGTTCCCGAGGACTATCGCGAACTCGCCGATCGACTGGGCATTCAATCCACGCTGGTTGTCGAGGCCGTCGATCAGGACCAGCATCAATTCAACGACTGGCTGCTTGAGCAAGCCAAATCCGATCTCGTGTGCGGCTATGTCGCTCGCGCTGATCTGTCATCGGAAGATTTCCAATCGCATCACCGGCGGTACAAGAAGACCGGTTACCTGAACGGTTATCGATTTCGGTTCGATGAACTTTCCGGCTACCTCAAAAACGAGATCGCCCGCAAGAATCTCACGACGCTCCAAACGGATGGAATGGTCGTTGATCTGTTAATCGAGCCGAGCCACGCAGACGACGTTGCCGAATTGGCCACTGCGTTTCCGCAACTAAAGATCGTGATCAATCACTGCTTTCGCGCGAACATGGTCGATGGCAACGTGAGCGACCAATGGAAACACGCGGTCGCCCGTTGCGCGACGTTTGAAAACGTCTTCATGAAAATCTCCAGCATCGTCAACTTCGCCGGCACCAAGCCATTTGTCGAACAGGCCCCCACGGATCTGCAAACGTATCTTCCGGTGCTGGAACCCTGCTTTGCGGCGTTCGGCGAAGACCGCGTGATCTTTGCGACCAATTGGGGCGTCAGCACGCACTTCGGCAGCGTCGACGACGTGGTTCGGATCGTACAGGAATTCTTAGCATCCCAAGGAGACTCGGCGCTGAAGAAGGGCATGCGCGACAACGCGATCCGAGTCTATGGGATCAACCCACAACACCTACGGTGACGCCAACCACGGGGACACCACGACATGAATTTTGAAACGCCGTCGACTCGATTTCCTCCAAGACGTTCATCCAACGTTCCGATTTTCCCTGCCCCATGGTTTGGACACGAAAGGCTTCCATTGAGGCGTCGTCAATCGGCAGCCCCCGCGCGCGGATTTCCTCGCGGCGTTCGGCGACGTCGGCGCTGGCGGCCGAGCGTCGTGCGGCCCACCACGTCAGCGGACCACCGCACAGCAAGACGGCGAGTCCGAGACAGACCATCAGCACAAGGAGGGTCCGTTTGCTTGACGATGATGATTTGGGTGATGCGTCAGACGCCATGGAGGCAACCAGTTTTGCAACGATCGATTCGATAGAATGGTGTCCGAACCATTCTAACGATCTGAGCGTGCCGGTGCGGCCTGGTACGGTGCGGCCTGGTACGGTGCCGTTGCTCGCACACTGAATCCCCCGCTACAGTGAATCCAAATCTGCATTGCAATGGTGCGCCCCCTTTCCGATTGGAATCGGCCCCAGCGAGAACAGCCGGTCGTCAAAGTCTCGGTTTTGAATCCCATCCGCCATCCGTCGCTGTCGGCGCGTTTTTCATGTCCAGCACCATGCCAAGTCAGACGAGCATGACGATTCAATGCCTGCCGCAAGGCATTTGCTCGTGGAACTATTCTCTGGTGGGAGACGTCCTCAACGGGCAAACCGCCTTGCGATCGTCCAGCGAGCAGGGATCAATCGTCATCGACGGGGTCGCCTTCACGGTCAACAAAAACGGGGTATTCAGTGGACATTGGACCCTGGAGCATGAGGGAAACGAAGTCGCCTCGGCGCAGAAACAATCGGCCTTCTGGCGAACCTTTGACATCGATGCGCCGGGCGGTCCGCTGTTGCTGGCCACGGATACGCCGTTCACTCGCTGCTACACGCTGCGGCGAGGCGAAGAATCGATCGCCACGATGCGGCCCGATCATCCCTGGACCCGCCGCGGCAAGATGGAGATTCTGGTGCCCGACTGGGACTCCCCGACCGTGGTTTTTTCGTTTTGGCTGGTCGCGTTGATCTGGCGGCGATTGGCCCAGAGCGGTTGAAGTCACCTCGGGAAAATTCGTTGCCTTCGCGACAAGAACGGTTGGTCGACACGTACGGAGTGGTCGCCGTCCCGCTGGAAGAACAGCCGGCTCAATGAAAACAGCCGTCGAGTTCGGGCACCGCGACTCTGAGTGCCTTGATGATCAGTTCTGCGGTCGCGGCGGCTCCTGCGGGACTGAAATGGGTGGTATCGCTTGGATTGAAGTTGTACTGCTGACTTGCCTGGGGGCCGATCGTGTTGTGATGGTTCACACTGATGCCATACAGATCAATGAACGGCACCCCCTGTTCCTTTGCAACACGTTGAGCCGTTGCGGCATACGACGGCAGGGCGGCTTTCAAGGTTGCTTCCCGAGGCATGATCTTTCCGTCGTCGCCGAAATTCCGACGCGTGACCGAACTGAAAACGATTGGCTTGACGCCGGCCCGCTTTGCCCTTTCGACGTATGAAGTTAGCTTGATTCGATAGACGTCCGGGCCGTACCGTTTCTGGTCATTATGGCCGAATTGGATGATGACATAGTCGGGTTGTTGTTTCAGCAACTCGTCAAATTTCTTCGACAAAGACTCCAGTGTGGCTCCATTCTTGGCGAAATGAAGCACTTGGGTTCGCTCAGTGCAACGGTTTTCAAACGCGGGACCCCATCCATACGTCGTGGCGACGGTTGAGTCACCGATCAATCCGATTGCCAAAGGTTGAGCTTGCGCGATGACCGCCTGCGCGACCAGGAACAACCACGTGAACGCAAGCGATAGTCGTCGTACTTCTTTTCTCACGAGAGGGATTACCTTGGTCGTTGATTCAGTCGTTGATTCAGTCGTGTCGCCACAGGATCAATCGCACGGGTCACCGTGAAGTCTCTTTCGTGGACTGGACGGGTCTGGTACGCGGGCCTGATTCTGGCAATCCGCAGCAGCGTGCCGTCATCGGCCGGATCGGGGCTGCCGCACCACTGCGGTTTGCTGCGACATAGAATAGTCGGTGATGATCGCCGCCAACAAGCAAACCCGGTGTTTTGTTCCGCCGCGGGGACAACACCGCGAAATGCTTCATCGCTTGCCTCACGGAGATGAAACCGCGAGGGATCTGTGGGGACGAATCGCGTCTCAAATGGGATCGCCAGTCCAGATCCGATAAAATCGGTTGTCCACCGATTTTCTTTTTGAGGTTTTTGCGTCTGGATCGGTCTAAGAGGATGTCGCTAACCACCGAGTTTCATGATGGATGCCGCGTTTGACAGTCTGTTCGAAGATCGTCGTGTCTATCAACGCACATCCACGCGGCGGGCGTCGATGGAAAAATCATTGACCGAACTCGAATTTGCCCGAGCGGTCTCGGCGGGTTTGCCCAAACTGATCGCGATCGCACGACGGCTGTCCGGAAACGAGGACGTCGCGGCCGAGGCGGTTCAAAACGCATTGCTGAAAGCATCCAAATCATGGCGCCAATTTCGAGGCCAATCGCATGTCGACACGTGGCTCACCAAAATCGTGATTCACGCCGTTCGCGATGGGATGGCATCCCATCGACGCCGACAAGAAAACCTGCCATCGCAACCAGCTGTTCAGCGTGATGGACACAGCCGATGCGATTCCCACAGCGAGAACCTGGTCGCCCCGCAACGCGGCCCGACCCAACAGGTGCTCGACGCCGAGGTGCGCAGCGTGGTGGCGGCGGCCGTGCGAGAGCTGCCGGATCGACAACGCGAGGTGTTTGGTCTGATGGTTTGGCAAAACATGACCGCGCGTGAAGTCGGGCAATTGCTGGACATCACGCCACAAACCGTTCACGCCAATTTGCATGCCGCGCGGAAACGACTGCGTGAATTGCTCGAGCCTTTTGTTCACGACGATCAGGATTGACACCATGAATCCAGATAAACTTGATCAACTGCTCCGCGCCAGCGACCCGGCGAACTCCACCGACCACTCCGACGCCGGCGATCCGTTGTTGCGTCAAAGTGAGCAACAGTGGACCGTGTTGTCCCGACGACGTGTCGTGCGGCGAAAACGTGTGACGCTCTGCTTGGCTGCGACGGGGCTGTTCGCGATCCTGGGCGGGTCGGCCATGTGGGTTCGAAACGATCCCCGACAACAAGACACCTCCGCCGCCGTCGTCACCGCGACGGATTCGTCGACCGATCGCGATCCGGCGGACTTGGCGGACGCCGCCGATCAGCCCGAGTTGAATGCCGGCGTCGTTTCACCGTCTCATTCGCCGAGCCCCAAAGGCAAACTGGCTGACTCGCGCCCACCCCGACCGGAACCGGTGCCGCCACCTGCTAGGCTCACCCGTCCGACCGCTCGCCCCAGCCAGCCCGTCATCGATCGTGCGAAGCCATTGGCCGAGTTCGCCGCGTTCGTCGATCGAGCCGGGAAAGTCGATAGTGATTCGTGGCGTCGATCACGCGACTATCTGGCTCATCAAGATGCCCGCTCGCAGCGCATCGCGGTTTCGCTCGTGCCGCAGCTGGTCGACCCGCAGCAGAGAAGAAAGGCGTTCGATCTGGTTTGCGCCGCTGCCGCAGATTCGCAACGGGCGGTTCTGTTTCATTGGCTGGCCGATCGGTCGCTCCGGGCGATGGCCTTCGAACGCTTGGCCGCCGAGGCCACGGTGGGACAGTCCGTCGAGTTGATTCACCACGCGCAAAACGATCCCGAACGAACGCGATTGTGCCGAAGCATTGCGGCCTCGCCGGACTCGCGAAGCGTCGAGGTGTTGCTGGAACTGGCCCACGACGCACGTTGGAGGTCCGCAGTCGGGGCAGCTTCTCGAGAACTCCATCCGTCACACCTTCAAACATTGATCATGCGGATGCGAGACCGAAACGCGCCGGTACGAACTGCGGCGGCCTTCGTTTTGGCGTCGGTCCCCGGCGAGCAACTCGATCAAGTGCTCGCGTCCATGATCCTGCGCGGCCGATTTCGCCAGCCCGCCTACCTGGTGCTGCTGTCGCGAAACACGCCGCAAGCCCGCGCGTTTCTGGCACAAGCCGCGGTGCGCCAGGATTTGACCCCGGCGTTGGTTTCGGCCCGCATCCACTTCGCCAACATTCAACCCACTCTTCAACAATGGATCGCAGATTCCAAAGGAACCCCTCATGAACGCTCTGACACTTCGCAACAACGCTTCTCGGACGCTTTGGACGGCTACCGCTGTGCTCGCCTGCCTGACACTCGGCATGACATCGGCTGACGCCCAAGTCGGCGTGGATGCCCCCTCGGCACCGCATCTTACCAAGGTCTACAACATCGCCGATCTGCTGGACGCCCCCAACATGCTGGACGATGACGCGGAAGAAGCCGGCAAGACCATTCGGACGTCCATCAGCGGGTTTGGTGGCGGAATGGGTGGCGGAATGGGTGGCGCGGGTGGCGGCATGGGTGGCGGAGGCGGCTTCTTCCGAATCCCCGACAACATCCTGCCGCAGCTCGACGGCGGCATGGGCGGCGGCATGGGCGGCGGCATGGGCGGAATGCCCGGCACCGGTCCAACCTATCTACCCAGTCGCATGACCCGCGAAGCGTTGGAACAAGTCGTGCTTGACCATCTGTCCGATGATGACACCGCGTGGCTGAACATTGACGGCGCCGGTGGCAAGCTGTCGATCGTCGCATCGATGATGATCGTCACGCACACGCAAGCCGTCCACACCAGGGTCACGCAGCTGTTGGACTTGTTGCGAGTCGGCAACAACACCAGCCCCACGGTTCAAGTCGACGTGCGGATCGTGGAAGTCGGATCCGAGCAATCGGCGACGGCCCTCGCCTCGGACGCCGCGTCGCTGGAAAAACTTGCCAATGATGCTTCGGCGGCGCGGCTGTCGCTGCGCTGCGATAATCACCGGGTCGCCAAAGTTTCTTCCGGGTTGCGTCGAAGTTATGTGGTTTCCTTGACCCCCGTGGTGGGATCCAACGGAACCATCGATGTCAACACCGGCAATCAGACCGCGTACCGCCCCGAAACCTATTCACCGCTGCTGGGACTGTTCGGAAGAATCAAACCAGAGATCGACGCTGACGGTAAAAAGGGACGGCTGCACCTGGGAATCCAACTCGCCTCCGGACCCGAAGAAGTCGTCGCGGCGACGTTCGGCACCGGACAGTCGATGGACCGTGTGGAACTGGAAACCGCCGAACTCGCCACTTCCATCGCCACCGATGTCGACACCTGGACCCTGGCCGGTAGCGTCGCAGTCACCAGCCCCACCTCCAGCATCACCTCTGGCGAAGCCCTGTCGCACCTGACCGTGCTCGTCCGCTGGCAAGTGGTGGAATAAGGAGTGGGGTAAGCTTCCAGCTTGCCTTACGTCACGCACCGCGTGGCGTACCGGTCTTGTTCCCAGGCTCTCGCCTCGCAGGATCGCCGGCGAAGCCGCCGAACATGGCAAGCAAGATGCTTACCCCACTGCGGTCTTGTTCCCAGGCGCTCGCCTCGCAGGGTCGCCGGCGAAGCCGCCGAGCATGGCAAGCAAGATGCTTACCCCACTGCGGTCTTGTTCCCAGGCGCTCGCCTCGCAGGGTCGCCGGCGGAGCCGCCGAGCATGGCAAGCAAGATGCTTACCCCACCGCGGTCTTGTACCCCAGGCGGAGCCTTGGAACGAGGTTATGGTCGTGTAAACTACTTGCCGCGATCCCCTTTTGTAGCGGCGTGCGTTACGGACAACCCCTCACCAGAGACGACTGATGATCATTGGCGTTCCCAAGGAAGTGAAATCGGATGAATACCGTGTCGCCCTGCTGCCGGTCGGCGTCGAAGAATTGGTGGCCCGCGGTCACCGGGTGATCGTTGAATCCTCCGCCGGACTCGGGTCCGGGCTCCCCGATCACGACTACCTGCGGGCCGGGGCAAAATTGGCCGCGTCAGGTGCGGACGTGTTCGAGCAGGCCGACCTGATCGTGAAAGTCAAAGAACCTCAACCCGAAGAGTTTGCCTTGATCCGCTCAGGCCAATTGCTCTTCACCTACTTTCACCTCGCCGCCAGCCGCGAGTTGACCGATGCGATGATCGACACCGGTGCGACGTGTTTCGCGTACGAAACCTTGCGTGACGGCAAAGGGCGATTGCCGCTGTTGACGCCGATGAGCGAGGTGGCCGGGCGGATGAGCATCCAACAGGGCGCCAAGTACCTGGAGCGCCCCCAGATGGGCCGCGGCATCTTGCTGGGCGGAGTGCCCGGAGTTCCGCCGGCACACATCACGATACTCGGCGGCGGGATCGTCGGCTCCAACGCGGCAAAGATCGCGGCAGGCTTTCAAGCCGACGTCGCGATTCTGGATGTCGACCTGGATCGGTTGCGTTATCTCGATGACATCATGCCGGCCAACGTCAACACGCTGTACAGTGATCGCCACACGATCTTGGATCAAATCCAGCGTGCCGATTTGGTCGTCGGTTCGGTGCTGATTCCCGGCGCCAAAGCACCGCAACTGGTTCGCAAGGAAGACCTGCGGTTGATGAAACCGGGAAGCGTCGTGATCGATGTCGCCGTCGATCAAGGCGGCTGTATCGAAACGACACGCCCGACGACGCACAGCAACCCGACCTACATCGTTGATGATGTCGTGCATTACTGTGTCGCCAACATGCCCGGCGCGGTGGGCCGCACCAGCACGTTCGCGCTGTGCAACGCGACGATGCCCTGGGTGATCCGCTTGGCAGAACTCGGCGGCCAGGCGGCAATCGACGCCGCCGGCCCCTTGCGAGAAGCCGTCAACGTGCACCAAGGCGCCGTCACCAACGCGGCCGTCGCCAACGCATTCGGAATGACGCATTGCGGCTGGTAGGATTGCGACATCACCAACGCACCGCTGAATTGAGGCCAGGTACAAATGGCACGGGTGTACGTGTTGGTGTGCAGGCT
>NZ_JANZKV010000331.1:0-4618 GCF_025060895.1 Stieleria sedimenti
CGGTCGCTGCGTCGCAGCGAAAGGCCAGACACCAACAGTGCGGAATCTCTTTTAAGTAATGCCCGTGCCATTCGGTTCTACATTGATTCACACCATACCCATTCAGTCTGGCAGACGTTCATCATACAGCATGATCGAACGGACGATGCTCAGCAAGTTATCGCTCCGCCGAATCGTTCGTACCCGCTTGCCCTCGGTATCGTAGACAACGGATCCGAGTCCTTCGGCTTGGCCGTAGCGCACAGAAATCCTTGCGTCTTGGTTGTCAACCGCGATCGGAAAATCAAATTTCTCCAAGGTTTGTTTGTCAAGTGCGGAATCAGTCACCCTGGTCAAGACACCCACGACCGCCAACCCGCGATCACCGTAAAACTGTTTGCAGAGCTGCGTCTCCTTCAAGTAGGACGGATGCCAGGCAAAGGAGATCAAGACGAAACGTCCTTGCGTTGCCTCGACATCGACCCGCTGTTCACCGATCCATGTGGCTGGGCCGAACGGCTCAATCCGCGGAGGTGCTTCTTGGTAGGCGGATGTCGTTCTCAATTCAGTCAGCAATTTGGGGCCGACTTCCAGTTCGACGGAATCCGACGGCAGGTTGGACACGGAATACCAATCGCTGCTTGATTCGGCACGCTGACCAAAGCTAGCGCGGCTTTCCCCCTCAGCGATCAATTGATACTGAAGACCTTCGCTGAGTCCGGCAAACTGTGCAAAGCCGTATTCATCGGTGAGGTCTCGGAGCAATGTGGTGCGAAAGCCTCCTCGCCGGCTCCCGCTGTCACCCCTGATCCGAAGTCCCACCATCAGGCCGGGCAGCGTCTTGCCCGTGCCGTCACGCAGCACGCCGTTGATGACGCCCTCCGGTAAAAGTTGAATTCGCAGCGTTTCCGCTTCGGGCGGGGAAGCGACGAAACGGGAGATTCGTTGGTAGGGGTGAAGTGCGTGAATCCTCGTTTGCCCACGTCTGCCGGGTTCGAGTTGAAACTGCCCGTTTTCATCGGCAATGATTGGCGCATCACGGAAATCAGGGATGATGATCGCTCCGGGGACGGCCTCTCCCGACGCGAGCACGACTTTTCCTCGAATCGGAGCCTCCGGTTCGACGGTCATCGGATCGATCGAGACGGTTTGCGACGCCACGACGTCGACGGACACTTGCGTGTCGGACGATTTCCACTTTCCGGACGACTCTGCCACCGAAGCGAGATACTCCCCTTCGGCAAGCGTGCACTGATAGGAACCGTCCGCATCGGTTCTGACTTGCTTGATCACGCGATTGGCTCTGACGAATTGCACACCTACGTCGGGCAAGCCTTCGCCGGTGGTCGCATGGACGACCGTTCCCTCGGCGATACCCGTTCGTTGCAAGGTAAATGCAAACTCGGAATCCATGGTGTTGTAGAAGTACCACGGCAACCCTTCAAGCGTTGGGTGTTCGATCCTGATCGTCGTGTGTTTGTCGCGCAACCTCGCCATCACAACGCCCGTCGCGTCGATGTCGAATTGTAGAACGGAGTGACCACCGTCTTCCGAGATGGTCGCTTCGATCGTCGCCTGGTCGATCAGATCGGGATCACTTTCACTCGTGACGACAAAGCGAACCTGATGGCCTTTTTCAATCACCGCTCGCAGTGGTTCGGAACCGAATTCGACTTTCCACAGAGGTGTTGCGGCATACTCGGGGTGCGACAGTCGCAGGTCGTAGTTGCGTGATCGGTCAAGCGACGGAATCGTCAGTTGGCCCGCAGCATCCGACCGGGGCGGCTCCAGGCCGAATCTTTGCCAGTCCTCGGGAGAAAGATAGAGATTGCTGGCGTGATCCCCGTTGGTATTGAGTTGTTCGAGTGAAACGCCGGCGACCGATTCGCCTTGTTCATCGACGACCTTGATCACGCAGGCTTCGGCTGCCACGAGATCAAGATCGAGATTGACCGGTACCTCGATGGGGTCGAATTGTGGTGGAGTGCGGTACAGGTTTTGCTGACCGATTGCGTAACCGGGTGAATAGACTCGAGCAGAGATGTAGAGCATTTCCGACGGCTCGACCGGCAGGTCGCCAAACCGATAACGCCCCGTTTTGTCGGTCTTTCCAACCGTTCGAAACAGTTGGCGATCTTCGCCGACCCGATGCACCAACAGCACCGTCGCACCCGCGACCGGCTGCCCTTGCTCGTTTTGCACCGTCCCTTGAATCTGCGTCTTCGGCTCAGCGTCACCGGGATCTGCATCGGCGTCGTCTGCCGGCTGGCTTGTTTGTGTCTGTGGATTTTCGGCCGCCCACGCGATCGACGCCAGGCTGCCCAGTCCGACTGCAATGCAGGTCGCCATCGCAACGGCAATCCAGCCGCGCGCGGAAACCCGTGTGTCGCGGTTGCGTCGCCGGTCCAGTATCGATGCCACGCGTTGTTCGAGTTTCCATTGCGACGAAAACAGGCCCGCGACGCTGCTCGGCGCCCAACGTCCACAGCGACGCTCCGCAAAGTCCAGCAACGTCTGGCTGTATTGAGTCCCATCGGTGTCCGCCAACACATAATTGTCGCAAACATCCTCGCGGGCCTGAGCAAGCCGACGGTTGACGCGATGGACCAGCGGGTGCCACCAGTAAAACGCCGCGGCAAGGTGTTGGAGTAAGACGACCAACTGGTCGCGGCGCACGACATGCGCCAGTTCGTGGACCATCACCTCACGAATCTGTTGACCCGTCGCGGTGCTCGGCATTTCATCGGGCAGAATAATTTGGGGATGAAAAATGCCAGCCGCCATCGGTGTATCGATTTGTTCCGATGTGGTGAGCGCAATTCGGTTCGCGTCCGTTCGCAGTTGAGTGCAAACATCCGCAAACGCAGTCAGTGTGTCCGGATCTGAAACCGGTCGAGCGCCCCGCAATAACGCACGCACTCGCAGCACGCTGGCGATCAATCGAAGCAGCAGGGCCAAGCTGCCGAAACACCATGTTGCCAGCGCGAACGGCGTCAGGGCACGCAACAAGCCCATCGCTCGTGACCCAACCGTGGGTGCCGCCGCCATGGTCTCGACATCGGCCCGCCGTGCTGGCGGCGGCAGCAATCCCTCCCGACTGTCCCGATCCATTCGGTCCGCCGGCTCGGGTCGCAATTCAAGGGGAGTCGAAACGATCGTCGCCGCTGGACGGATTTCGTTGGTGGATGCTTGATCCGGCACGCTGATCAATCGCTCAATCGACGGCGTCTCGACGCGCTGCTGTGCAACGTCGGATCGGGACGGGCCGGCCCAACTGACGCCAAGCCAGCCTGGGTCAAAACACTGTAACATCGTGACCGACACTGGACTGAACAAGATCAAGACGATCGCCGTGAGATTGATCCAGTGCCGAAACGCCGCACGCCGACCGGCGGCTGCATCAAAGCACGATGCAACGACGAGAATCATGGTGACATGCAGTATTAAACTGCCGACCCAAGCAAGATCAAAGAAGTTCATGATTGCTTCCCTCGTCGTCTGCCGCGTTTGGAGCTTGGGTTGTCTGCCACATTCGACGAGGAACCCGAGTCGAGTTCTGCGTCTTGAATCATCTTGCGAATCCGCTGCGATTCTTCGCTGGTCAAACCGCGGTGTTCGATCAGCGCGTTGACCATGTCCTCGGGCGAGCCGGCAAAGAATCGATCGACCAATTGTGAAACTTTCACGCCGAGCGATCGTTTGCGTTCCCGCACCGCCGAATAGACGAACGTCCTGCCCTGTTTGCGGTGTTGCAGCCAGCCTTTTTCTTCCAAGCGCACGATCATCGTTTGGACCGTATTGCGGGCAATGCTGCGGCCCTGGTCCTGCAGCTGCTCGCGCACTTGGCTGACGGTGGCTTCACCGTGTTGCCAGAAAATCTCCATCAGCTCCCGCTGCGCGGCGGTCAACGGTGGTGGCTCGGCTCGTTTCATCGACTCTTTCCCGATCGGCGTTCTGACTACATGGTGTAGGCATTGTTGCCGACAGTGTGTAGGCGATGCAACAGGGAGTTGCGGAAATTCTCAAAAAACGATCCGACCGTCGAAGGATCCACTGACGCAAGGCTCTCCATCTGCTATTCGGAATCACCGTACTCCACGACCTCGCCATCAAACGGAACGTCTGCGCTCCTCCAATACTTGGCCAAGAAATACAGCGTCGCAACGATTCCCCAGCTGAGACCAATGATCACGCCGAAATCCAAGATGCCGCGCCAAGGTTGTGGGATGAATCGAAATAGCACGACGATCGAGGTGATCAAAATCAAGAGCACAATCCCTGTGAGTCGACGCTTGCGCGGTGCGTGAAAAAACGCCATGCAGAATAGCGGTGCCAGCGACTCCCCATAGTGCCGCGATGGTACCCAGTTTTCGATTCAGAAACATCTGTCTCGCTCACGCATCTCGATTGACCTCCATACGAAACGTCTCGACGTTGACGAGTCAGTGCACCAGAATAGAGCACAGCCAAGCGTTGCATGCGAAGGCGCAGAAAGACTTTTTTATAGGTCGAGCCCTCGAGTTTATCGGAATGGGCCGTGCGAAAAAGCCTCCGTTCGAACCATTGCCCTCCTGCTCGCTGCGGAGCAGCGAGAGTGGCGGCTGAAGCCCAATACCGCAAAGTTAACATGAATGAGGGG
>NZ_JANZKV010000331.1:4658-11558 GCF_025060895.1 Stieleria sedimenti
GCCTGCACACCAGCGCCGTTGGTGTCTAACCTTGAGGGACCGTCCAGCTTAGGAACGATGCGAAACGCGACGAATCCTAATGATCTCGTCGATTGAGTGTGATGCGGTCAGCGGACCGATGTACGACGTCCTTTCGAGGTCGTCGTCGGGAGTCCAGCGGACGACGGCCCGGAAGGGGCCATCGTACCCGGAAATGCGATTGTTCCCAAGCTGGACGGTCCTTTGAGACGATGTGGGCCGGACCGTGATCGATCGATGCGCTGTTGATCGAGTTGGACCAATTCCAGGCGGATGAAAATCTTGATCCCGTCGACGCGGTGGCGATCGACGGAAAACCGATGCTGGGCGTCCTGCTGGACGACGCGCCGCTGGGCGTCGAGGTGGTGCGCGTGACCGATGGGCTTGCCGGCGACCGCGCCGGATTGATCAAGGGCGACAAGATCGTGCAGATCGATGAAGCGGATGTCGAAACGCCTGCGGACGCCCAAATGGACCTCGCGAATCATCCGTTGGGTTCACCCCTGCAATTGGTTTACATTCGTAACAATCGACGCTATGAGCGCGAGATTCGGTTCACCGGTGCGTCGGACGCGGGGGGCAAGAGGCCGATGCAGCCGCCTATCGAGTCACGAACCTGGAGCGGGAAGTCGCGGTCTTGCGCCGACAAGTTGTTTTGTTGCGCGATGCGATTCGGATTCTCGCGGCCGATCACCATCATGATGCCGTCGAATAAGCGACGAACGATGTCGATCCCAGCGGGACGCGTGAGCGAGCGGCACGTGTGTGAAATGCATCACGCGCCACTGGCTGACGCCACGTGCGGGCATGCACTCCAGCGTGCTTGGGGACACCGTGTCTTGGAGGCTCCTGCCTCCTGACTACAAACCGCTCTGGAATCCGCTCGGTTTTCGCTCGGCCTTGCGTTCGGCGATCCGGCGGTACAGTCCGGTTTTTCCCGTGGTGATCGCGACGCCGACACACAGGCACACCAACCCCGAGGCGATCGGCCAATTGAGGCGTCGCAGTTTTCCGGATCGGTGGCCTTGGTAACTGAACGTCGCGCAGAACAAGACCGCTTGCAAGGCCGCGACGGCGAGCCAACCGCGGCGGCGAATCAGGACGCCGTAGGCGAACGAGACGACCGCGATCCCGGCTCCCGCAACCAAGATCAGATCCTGCGGATCTTGCAGGGATCGGAACACGATCATCATCGCCGCAAATGACATCACGCCGGCGGCCAGATAGCGTAGAAACACGGCGAGTTGAGTTTTGAAGACCGCGCCGATGATCAGCATGGCCAGGGTCGCGAACGCAGTCGCTGCGATCAGCCCGTCGTTCTGGTAGCCGTACGCATCGCCGATCATCGTGATCGTCGTCGCCGTGACACCGGCCAAGGCTGCCCACAGCCAATCGGCGCTCGCCATCCGAAACGTCATCACCAACAGGATCACGCAGGCGGCGGCCGGGAACATCCACGACGCCAAGCCAACACTTTGTCCAATTTCCGGGAGCGGTGCGGCCAGTCCCGTCACCAACAACGTCGTCGGCAATCCGAAGACGGCGTACCGCACCCCACGTATCGTCATCCAAGCGTAAACCAAAAAGATGACACCCAAGGCAACCGTCAGCGAGGACCCGAACAGATAGGCCAGGTCACTTTGAATCGGTAACCACGTCACACCGAATCGCGTCGAAGCGCAAAGCAGCAGTCCCGACGCGCTGATGATCGCCAGACCTTGTAGGGCTTGGTTGCGTAGTCCGAGTCCGGCTTCAGCGATCAACACGATCACTGCGGCCAGAATCGGCAACAGCAAGAACGGTTCAAATTTCCCGGCAATCCCATAAAAGCCGAACGACATCCAAATCGCGTGGGATCGGATGCCCGCCAAAACGACCAACACCACAAAGGCGGAGATCGGATACAGCGGCCACGACCAAGGCGTTCCGTTGTCGCGGGCCGAGTCTGGGCCACGGCGAATCGCGGGAATCAGCAGCAAGACGCTCGCGCCGATGGCGACCGAAAACAGCACCGATCCCCAATTGGCGAGCGGGTCGTTGCGCGTCGCGACGGCACGGCCGAGGAGCAGGGGGAACCCGATCAGCACGGCGTAGTGCGTGTAGAGTGCGGCGCGATACCAAACGCTCAATCGAATCCTGCACAGCCACAAGATGCCTTCGGTCACGATCAAGATCAACGCGGCGGCCGCGCAGGCGAAGACACTCGCCGTCGATTGGTCGCCGATGCAAAGTTCGTCAAAGCCGGTCGTGACGGCAACGAGGCTGATCACCACAACCAAAAAGATCGACCGGGCGTCATCCCAGACCTTGGCGATCCGCACCACTCCGACGCATACCACGGCCATCAATAACGTGTAAGCGGCGATGCCTCCGGCCATCGAGATCGACTTGTCGAGTAAGCTGCCGCCAGAGATCGCAAGACTTTGGCAGCCGTAGATGACCAGCAAGCAACTGATCAGATAGAATGGATTTTGGTTGTACAAAAATCGGGCGAACGAGGTCTGTCGCGGTGCAGCGACATCCACCGGGGAGGCAAGATCAGGCGCGGCCGCAGGTTCCTGTTCACCATCCATCACACCGACCCCTGCTGCAAGAAAAGTCCCGTGCCGATGGATCAACGGAACAGGGAAAACAGATCAGTTTGGTCCGCCTGAAAGACAAGCGCGCCAACAGTCAACGTGAAGGAGTCCTACGACGTCACCGCCAAGACGGTTCACAACGGGGCCGATGTTTTTTTGTCAGCGTGACCCGCGACGGCCGATATTCTGTTTTTCAGGCAGCACGATTCCTCATGTACGCTCGCTCTGCGGCCGATGAAAGAATTAATACGCGCCGATATGAAAGCGATGGCAGGACACCTACATGCAGCAGACGTACGCAGTCGCGATTTCGTGCTTGCTGCTGGCGTTTGGCGGGCAGTTCGCCCCGCGGTCGCTTTGGGCGGTGGAGCGGTCCGAGACGACGGACCACGCGGAACTGCCTTTGGAAGTGGCTGCCTGCCAATCGAACGTCACCCCTGCGTCCTGTCTCGGCATTGATCTACGGGACGGATTACTGAGCGGATGGATCCCCGAATCGGATCATCGAAACAGCGGATTCCTAGATTTTAATTACTACTGGGACAACCGTGACTTCAACGTGTTGACGATCAACGCGGGAGCCAGGTTGCCTTGTCAATTCGAGTATTTCCAGTTCGTCAATTACACCAGTCCGTTCGGTGCGTCGTCTCAGTTAGAAGACTGGAATGATTTTTTTACGGAGATTCATCTCCGTCGACCGATTGCCGCCGAGCATCGTCTCCTCGGTCACCTGGACTGGAATCTGATGTGGGCCGACGGCGGATTCACTGACGAAGTCGGACGATTGGGCGTTCGCTGGCGACTGCACGACACGCCCGGGCCGATCGGTGATTTCGTGACGGACACCTTGAACCTGCGGTATTCTCTGACGTTTCATGTTCTTGAGGACGACGGTTCGGGATGGCAGATGGAACACGTGTTCCGAAGGGACTTCTTCGATGGTTTGATGTATGTCGGTGGGTTCGCCGACCACAATGTGAATGATGCGTTTGAGGATTCGGACTGGGTGGCGGAATCGCAATGGGGAGTGAAGCTGGGCGGAAATCTCTATGCCGTCGCTGAATATCGGTACAATAGCTTCTTGCCGGCAAAGTTTCGAAGCGGATGGGGATTCGGAATCGAGTACTTCGTTTCCTTTCCGTGAACGATAAGGCGCGCCCACATCGTTTTGGGGTGTCGACGGTTGCCAATTTGAAATCTGCCAGAGTGACTGGCATGAGGACAGTTACATCGCAAGGCCGTCGGGTACATCAACAATGGTCGACTCCACCGCCACCACTGAAACACGCGACGGGCGGCAAGTCCGCGCCGCGAACTCAGTGGCAAGCCGTTTGTCATTCGACGCTGGCGTGCCGTTGTTGGCCGCCGCTGCAACCGGCATGGTCGTGCTGGTTTGTGTGTGGGTTCTGAACAAGAACTCGACCGAGCGGTACGTTCAGGAGATTCGGGCGCGCACCGTCCGTGATTTGGCGACCGTGCGTGGGGAAGCGGAAAAGGCGATCAACAAGCGAATCCATTTGACTTCGGGACTGAAGGCACATGTCTCTGTGCATCCCGAGATGACGCCACAGCAGTTCGCAGACATCTCCGCATTGCTGAGAAAGGAAGCCGACGGCATCCGCAGTGTCACGTCGATCAGGGATGATGTGATCAACGACGTGTATCCCCTGGAAGGCAATGAGGGTGCCCTCGGTTTCAGGTTGCTCGAAGATCCGAAGCAACGTGCGGCGGCCATACGTGCAAAAGAAACGGGAAAGCCGTGGTTGTACGGCCCCGTCGAGTTGATTCAGGGCGGTCACGCGTTTGTCTATCGGGCGCCCGTTTACGAGACGGTTCCGGGCCAAACGCCCGGCGGCGGAGACTACTGGGGAATGGTCTCGATTCTGATCGACGAGGAAGTGCTGTTTAGGGAGATTTCGGCGAGTGTTCCCGATGATCTGTCGATTGCGATTCGAGGTCGCAACGATCAGGGAGGGCCGGGGCAGATCATTCACGGAGCTGCTTCCTTGCTGAACGCCGATCCGATCGATTCCGAAATCTCGCTCCCAACGGGAAGCTGGAAGCTTTACGGAATACCGACCACCGGTTGGCCGACGGCCTCGCCCGCTGCGCCACAGTTGCACGTTTTGGGGGTACTCTTGGCGCTGTTGGCCGGCAGCCTGGTTTATTTGGTGGTGAGATCCAACCAGCGTTATCGCGAGTACGCGAACCAATTGGAATTTGCCCATGCGGCGGCCCAACGGAGTGCAAAGGAGGCAACGCTGGCCAAGCTTGCCGCCGAGGAGGCGAATCGCGCCAAGAGCCAGTTTCTGGCCAACATGAGTCACGAGATTCGAACCCCGCTGAGTGCCGTCATCGGGATCACGGAACTGTTGCTCGATACGTCACTTGAGCGAGAGCAACGCAATTACCTGGGTTTGGTTCGCGAATCGGGCGAGTCGTTGCTGTCGGTCATCAACGACATCCTGGACTTTTCAAAGATCGAAGCCGGCAAGCTCGATTTGGTTTCCACCCCGTTTGAGATTCGCGAGCGTTTGGGCGACATGATGAAGCCGATGGGGTTGCGCGCCGGTGCCAAACAGGTGGAGCTGACCTTGCATGTCGCTGCCGACGTTCCTGCGGTCGTTGAAGGTGACGCGCATCGCTTGAGACAGATCTTGGTGAACCTGGTCGGCAACGCCTTGAAGTTCACCGAACAGGGGGAAATCGCGGTCGGTGTTTCGCTTGATTCATCCTCGACCGACGAGTGTGAGGTTCACTTTCAGGTGCGTGACACCGGCATCGGGATTCCCGCTGATAAGTTGTCACATATCTTTGGAGCCTTTGAGCAAGCCGAGGGTGGCACGGCCCGCCGCTTCGGCGGCACCGGATTGGGCTTGGCCATCTGCTCGCGGTTGGTTGAACTGATGGGAGGCCGGATTTGGGTGGAGAGCGAACTGGGGAGTGGCAGCACCTTTCATTTCACCGGCGTGTTTGGCGTCGAGAAAGACACGGACGCCGCCACCCAGCATGACATCGCGGCGTTGCAAGACGCCCGGGTTTTGATCGTCGATGACCTTGCCACCAGCCTGATGATCTTGGAAGAAATGGTCCGTGGTTGGGGGATGCGTCCGACCTCGGTATCCAATGCCGAACGGGCCATCACGGCCTTGAAAGAGGCTCAAACCGGAGACGATTCCTTTCGGCTGCTGCTGACCGACGTCCACATGCCCAATCGCAGTGGGTTTGATCTTGTCAGCGAGATTCGCAGTGATCCCACCCTGAAGGATCTGCCGGTGATCGCTTGCACCGCCTACGATCAACCCGGCGATCATCAGCGTTGGAACGAACTCAACATTCACCGCTATCTGATGAAGCCGGTCAAGGAAACGGAATTGTTCGACGCCGTCGTGGGCGTGCTGGGAGAGACGGCGATCGCGAAACCCGGTGAGTCGACCACGGCGGATGCCGAGCCAGTCATTCGCCCACTGAACATCCTGCTGGCGGAAGACAACCAGGTCAATCAGACGTTGGCGATCGCCTTGTTGAAGAGGTGGGGACACACCGTCACCCTGGCCAGCGACGGCAAGGAAGCCTTCGAGAAGTGCGTTTCCGGTTCGTACGAGCTTGTGTTGATGGATGTGCAAATGCCGGAGATGGACGGCATGGAAGCGACACGCAGAATCCGCGAGGTCGAACAGGACCGAGGCGGTCACGTGCCGATCATTGCGTTGACCGCCCATGCCCTGGCTGGAGACCACGAAAAGTGCCTGGAAGCCGGCATGGACGGCTACGTCTCCAAACCGCTGAGAATCAAGGAATTGCGTGCGGCGATTTTATCGTTTTTCGTTGATGATCCGCCGGGTGATCCAGCTGCGGGGCTCGATCGCGCCGAGGTCGATTCGTCCGTCGCCACGAACCAAACGGATTGGTCCAAGGCGTTGGAGTTATGTGCCGGAGATCAGGATCTGTTGATCGACATTTTGGAAGCGTTCTTGGAAGAGACGCCGCGTTTGATGAGCGAATTGGAACAGGCGTTGGCGGACGAAGACTGTCAAGCTGCCAGACGCTCGGCCCACACGCTGAAAGGGGCGTTGCACGCGCTCGGTTTGGCATCGATTGCTGATCTTGCGTTTCAGATCGAACAGCAGGCGACGGGCGATTCGCTCGCTGAAACCGATTCCACCCTCTCGCAGCTTCGCCAACAGCTCGACGCCGCGATCGCGGACGCACGTCGGGTCGTCAACGGCGAACACGTCGCGCAGTGAGACGAACCCCGGTGAGGCGAAGATTCAGCGACCGTGGACGGCTAAAGCCCAATACC
>NZ_JANZKV010000332.1 GCF_025060895.1 Stieleria sedimenti
AAGCCTGGACACCAACACGTATGCCCGTACCATTTCCGCCAGACATTCATTGACGCCCACAGCAACCACTATCTTCTTAGTATTTCATTGCATCCCGTCCTCCGTTTTGCCCGTTCCGTCATCGACCACGATCAGTCCTCGTCGTCGCTCGCGAGTACATTCAGATCATGCCGGGCGTCGAATCGCTCGTAGTCGCGCACCGAAACGCCAAAATCGTGCAGGATTTCGGCGGTCCAGTTCGGCCACGGCGAAACGCGTGTTCGCGACGAAGCCAGCACATTGACCGGCAACCACAGTTGCGACACGACCAGCACGAGGAGAAACAGACAGCCGATCGCCAGCGATGTTCGGCGTTGGTCGCGAGATGAACGTTGGTCCCCCTTCGATTCGATCCGCGAAACGAGATGTTCCGTACGACGAATGATCGCGCTTTTGCGGCGGCCGAACGCGAGCGTGCACGTGGGAGCGGCGCGATTCTGCTCGGCAATTTTTGCCAGTGTTTTCAAGTAGCTTGCAATCGTGTTGCCGGCATTCGCGGCGACTTCATCACAATGGAATTCACGAGTCAATTCGGCATTTCGAGCGGCCCACCAGATCGCCGGATGAAACCACAGCAGCGCGTTGCAGGCGCCCTGCAGGAAATGCTGCAGCGGATGGTTGGTTCTCAAGTGCTCCAGTTCGTGCAGCAGCACATGCCGCAGCACGTCTTCGTCTTCGTCTTCGCGTAACAGACAACTTGGCAACACGATCGTCGGACGCTGCAACTGCCAGCAAAACGGACCGTGCGCATCAAATGAGACGAGCAGGCGCAGGCCCTCGGGCAATGCGTCTTGATCACCAAGCGGCAGGGTCGAGATCTCTTCGTCCGTCATCACACGACATCGCTGCGAGAAGAATTGCGACAAGACGATCATGCGACCGAGACGTCGGAGCAGAACGCCGGAAAAACCGATAATCCAGACAACCGCCATGATCTTGACGAACCAAACTTGCGCCACAAACAGGGTCCGCGCGGCCGACTCACTGAGGCCGCCGCCGTTCTGAATCAACCGAAGATGGGGAAACATGAAACCGACGGCGATCAATCCCAAAATCGACAGAAACCCGATCGTCCACAGCCGGCAACTCGATGCCGCCTGATCCACAAAACGACTCAGAAGCACCACGGCGATCACGACGATCAGGACCTGCAGCGGCAGACTGGCAACGGTTTCGAATAGCTGTGACGCGTTCATCGGCGACGTTCCGCTTTGGCGGCAGCTTGCTTGACCGCCGCGATGTCTTCCGGTGACACCTCTTCACTGTTGAGCAGGCTGAGCACCAAGGATTGCACGGAACCACCGAACAGGCGATCGGTCAGCTCGTGAATCATTCCGTGACGCACTTCTTCACGCGTCACGGCGGCAGAATAGGTGTAGGCACGGCCCTCTTTTTGCCCGCGACGAACGATCCCTTTTTCTTCCAGGATTCGCATCGTCGTCATGACGGTCGTGTAGGCCAAGTCACGGTCGATGGCTTCAACGACATCGTTGACCGTGACGCTTTCGCGGTCCCAGACGACGTCCATGACTTCCGCCTCGCACTTGGTGATCTGAGTTCGGGACAATGAACAACTTCCTGTAACGGCTGGATGATGACGGGATGAGAAACAAGAGCGATCAATCATCGGCGCAACTTGGCCGACTCGTGGTACAGACGCAAATCAATCTGTTCGCTGACAAAGCTGACATGGCCGTCGCCCCACAAAAAGTTCGCGCCGCCGGGATGGCGGCTGGAAAAATCACATTCATCGGCAAACGGACTGTTGATGCCTTCGAGCGCCGAACCGACCAGTCGTGCCGCCGCGTCTTCTCCGGCCAAGTCGACACCGAACCACGTCGATGGCACTTGAGCCATGGTGCGTTCGCCGACCACTATGGTGACACTCAAACCCCGCTGGAAGTCACGAAACCGCGTATGCCGGTTCTCCAAGAACGTTCCGTCACCGACCGGTGCGGGAACCTCGTCGTCCGGCTCCAACGTGCCAAACACACCGACATAATTTGCCGTCGGCAGCTCGACCAATTCTGCGGTTGTCCCGACGGCGGGATGGTCCCCCTGGGCGTGCTGTCCTTCATCATCCTCATCATCGGCGAACAGCACGAACTCAGGTTCGGCGATGTCGGAGGGGCACAGCAGGACCGCAAGCGAAGTGTGACGCACCGCTTCATGCTGCGGATTGCCAACCGATTGTTCGATTTCAATCCGATCGGCAAGTGCGGGTTGGCCCAAAAAGGGCAGAATCGGAACCGCCCATCCGTACGCCGAGACCGACTGGGGATCGAAGGTCCAACCGGCGGGCAGACTGCGCTGCGAGTCGTGGTGAGAGTGCAACGCCAGCCCGGTTTCGCGAAGATGGTCGACGCACTGAACACGCCGCGCGGATTCTCGAACGCTACCCACGGCCGGCAGCACCAATCCGGCGAGAATTCCGATGATCGCCACGGAGACTAGCAATTCCAGGACCGTCAACGCTCGCCGACAACCGGCGCGCACGGATCCTCGTTGGCTGCTATCCGGAGGATTGATTGGGTTCATCGGCGACATCCGTGACCGCTGGGCGACTTGCTGAAAAGCGGATTCTACGAACCTATTAGTTTTTAAGCAATGCCGACATTCCCTCACCCACAGGGTCCGCCCGGACGATGCAAAATCGTACCATTTCAGAGGGTTCTCGCTGACCGCCACCACCATTGATTTCGTACGCCCGTAGGACGACGGGAAATGGGTCAAAAAATTTGGTGGTCAAAAAATGAAGAGCTCCGCCAGGAGGAGGCAGATATTGTTCGTCGAGAATCCCAACGAGACAATGAATCGACAACCTCCATTCAGCGCGGTCTTTGTGGTTGCTTCCCACCGACTTGACGGGGCACGATGAGTGGGTGGAGGGGCGGGAAACTTTTGGAGGTAGGAAAATTGGCTAACTCGAATCGTTGCTGCATTTCATCATTTTCTTGCCTCCGAAATCTTCTTACCCGTTTTCCGTAACGGCAACACCAGCAGGTTGACGGTGGCCGCGCCGATCCAACCGGTCAAGATCACCAGGAGCAGCCTCGCTTCGGCACCGCGCAGCACTCATTGCAGCGTGGTCAGGTCGAGGAGTTTGCACCTGACATCCAGTCGACGTGATGCGTTCTCGCGATTGATCGCGTTGGGTGCCGGGACGATCGTCAATCAAAGGATCGCGTTGCAACGCAGCAGTTTCTCCAGCACGTCGAGTCGATGCTGTGACTGCTCGGTCCGCTGTTGGAGCTCCTTCAAGTATTGATATTCCTCAACCAGAATGTCTCGAAATCGGGTTTCCCAGCGTTTGATCAGCAGCGGCCCGAACAGCAAACCCGCTTCGCGATCCACCGCGTCGTAGGCCGGGTCGGCGGATGACGGATGACGCCGAAACCGCATCACCACGTAACGCTGACGCCCGACGACGAGTTGTTCCTCGACCAGCTGAAACCCGCATTGAAAGGCCCAATATCGGACGGCATCGGGGCGACGATTGGGTTGCAGCACCACGTCGGGCGGGACACGGTCGGGATGGGGCTCCAGAATTCGAGTCATCAGTTCACCGCCCATGCCACAGATGCTCAAACTGTCCGCTTCGCCCGGTGACAGCCCTTCCAACCCATCGGCGAGCCTGACGTCGGCGTTGAGTCCGGCCAGCGTTGAACGCGAATTCTCGAAAGGTCGTTGGTTGATTTCGATTGCGATCCCACGTTCGATCCGTCCCGACGTCAACAACGCTTTGAGTAGATGCCCGTGGTCGGAGCCGATGTCGGCATGCACGCGACTGCGAATCTGCACCGCCACCGCTTTCAGGCGTTCGTCAAGTTTCGGCATGGTGAGAACAAGCAGTTGTCAAAAAGGAAATCGCTCGTCCACGTCACTCTCGGCAAGTTCGACGAGAAACGTCGACAACCGCTCGACGAGCACGTCCATCAGCTGACGCCCTTTCTCGGCGGTGGCGGGATGCGGATTTCCAGACCCGGATTGGCGGGTCAATAAGTGCCAAGGACGCGTGATGGAAACCCAGCCTTGGTTGACGGCGTCAAATCGTGTTTCGTTCACCGCTCCATCATCGGCAGTGATCTTGCCTTCCGCATCAACATCAACAAACTCGGAAAAATACGCCAGCCCGAGTGAGGTTTCCATTTCACCGGCGTGGTCTCCCGCATCTTCGAAAATCTCTCGCTGCACATCGGCCGAGATTCCTCGGAACCAATCGCACAAAAACAGGCGGCACGGAGTCTGGTTGTGCAACTCACGCAACAGCGGCTTGAATTCGTTTCCTCCATGGCTGTTCAGAATCAATAGTTTCCGAATGCCACAATGGGTCAGTGACTCGGCGAGATCCCGGATGATGATGGCCAACGTGCTCGGGTTCAAATTCATCGACAGAGGAAACTTCACTTGATTCGTTTCGGTTCCGTACGGAATCGGCGGCAACATCACCACGCGCGCGCCGCGATCCCAGGCGGCTTCGCAGACGCGACTGCCGATGGCTTCGGCTTGAAACGTATCGGTTCCGTAAGGCAAATGTAGATTATGGGGCTCGGTCGCACCCGTCGGCAGCACGGCGACTTGATAGTCACAGTCTTTAACAAAGCCGTAGTTGATTTCCGAGAGGATCCAGGGGCGCATTGTGTTTACTTTCCGCTTTGCTCGTCATCGGGTTTGACTGTGAACGGCATCAACCGATTCGGATTCCAGTTTACCGGTCGCCCCTTCGCTTGGGCAGCCAGCCAGTTGAGTGCCGCTTCGTGCACGATTTCGTGACCGCCGTCGAACAGGGTCAGTCGCGTCGTCCCCACGGTTCGGCGAAAAATCGGAACATGGTTGCCGTACAACGAATCCGGTTTGGCTGTGTTGATTCGCTGCAACTCCTCCGGCACCGCACGCGTTTGGTACAGCTTGTCGATTGCATCGATGTTCAACGCCACCGACGCGGGAACGGCGGCATTAAACGCCAACATCGAATGTGTAAACGGGACGCTCCCCGCACGCCCGTCATTCATGCCATGATTGAGATCCAATGGAGGAAGCCGATCCGCCTTGGCGATCCAGTTCAGCGGGGAACGATGCCAGGCGGCGTCACGAAGTTCCGTCGAGGCATCCGGCGCGCCACCCAGTGCCGACTCGATCATGGTGGCATAGCGATCGAATGACGTTCCCTTGCACTGGTGATGCCAAGCGGCGATGTCCGAGATGCCACACCAGGCCGACACCCCCGCCCACAACTCCGGCTCACGTGCCGCCATCAACATCGATGCGTGCCCGCCACCGGAAACACCGATACAGTAGATTCGATTCGCGTCGATGGACGCTTCGGACTTGGCAAAGTCGACGGCGCTGCGGATATCGGCAACGACGAGATCCGACCCCATCGCTTCGGGAGTCTTGTTGATACCGCGAAAATTGGGGTGAATGAAGGCCCAGCCTGCTTGCTGGCACCACTCCGCGTACTGAACCTCACCGCCGGTTTGACGATAGTCGCTCGACCAGGTGTGCAAGGCGACCAGCAGCGGCACCGGTTCGTCCGATTTCGGAAGCCAGATCAACGTCGGCTGCATCGAGCCGTCACCGTCGGATCGGTAGTGAGCTTCGCGGACACCCTCCGGGTAACCCGGCACTTGGGCAGCGACATTCGAAGCATGCAGCAACATCGCGACGGCGAACAGTCCGACGGCAAGATTTTTGATCAACATCAAAACAGTTAGGCTCGGGGGCTGTGTAGGATAATGGTTCCGCGGCGGCGTGAGCTTCCAGCGTGCGAATTCCTTTCATCTTTCAAGGTCAGGATATGCTACACCCTTCAACCCGATTCATGTCCCTGGCCGTGTTTTTTCTGGCGTCGATGGCCCCGGCGGAAGAGCCCATCGACGTGTGGCCCGACTTGGCCCCGGGCGAGACGACTCGATCGGTCGGCCAAGCGTTGCCACCGCGACCAAGCGGCAAGGAGAATGTTACACGAATCGCCGGGATCACTCGGCCAACACTGCAGGTCTATCGTGCCGAAAATCCTAACGGAACAGGCGTGGTGATCTTGCCGGGCGGCGGCTTTTCGTACGTCGTTCCCGATTTGGAAGGATCCGAAGCGGCCGAGTGGCTCAATTCTCTGGGCGTGACGGCTTTCGTGCTCAATTACCGCACGAAGAACGATCCGGCACAAGTCGGATGGCGGCGTCCGGTGCAAGACATCCAACGCGCGATGGCCGTGCTGCGATCCCAAGCCGAGCATTGGAAATTAAAACCCGATCGCATCGGCTTGCTCGGTTTCTCCGCCGGTGGCCAAGTCGCCGCCAGATTCATGAGTGACCCGACGACGCTGTCCTACGATCGAGTGGATTCGATCGATGGCGTCGATCCTCGGCCTGACTTTGCGATGCTCGTTTATCCCTGGCGGATGTACGATGCGGCGACAGATGGTTTCGTTGATGGAATCGACGTACCGGCGACAGCGCCGCCGACCTTCTTGGTCCACACACATGATGACAATTCGACAGCGCTCGGAACGGTCTTGTATTACATGCAGCTCAAGAAACATAACATCGCGTCCGAGCTTCACGTGTTCGGCAACGGCGGACACGGCTACGGCATCCGTCCGGTTGAGGGCTCCTTGATCTCGACCTGGCCCTCACAAGCCGCCAACTTCTTGCAATCACAATCTTTTGTCGAGTGATCGGCGTGGGCCGTGAGAGGTGCGGACTCAACCTGGAGGACGCTGGGAGGTCTCACGCAAAGACGCAAAGCCGCAAAGGTCAGTACCTGGAGGTGGTTGCGGATGAAATGGACGTGGATCGTAAGTCGCTCCTTCCGCGACCCATTCTCCAACCTCTTCTTTGCGGCTTGGCGCCTTTGCGTGTGTCATCAGGCTGGGGGACGCTGGAAGGTCTCACGCAAAGACGCGAAGCCGCAAAGGTCAGTACCTGGAGGCGGTTGCGGATCAAAAGGACAGTGGATCGTACGTCGCTCCTTCCGCGACCCATTCTCCAACCTCTTCTTTGCGGCTTGGCGCCTTTGCGTGTGTCATCAGGCTGGGGGACGCTGGAAGGTCTCACGCAAAGACGCGAAGCCGCAAAGGTTAGTACCTGGAGGCGGTTGCGGATCAAAAGGACAGTGGATCGTACGTCGCTCCATCCGCGACCCATTCTCCAACCTCTTCTTTGCGGCTTGGCGCCTTTGCGTGTGTCATCAGGCTGGGCGACGCTGGAAGGTCTCACGCAAACACGCGAAGCCGCAAAGGTCAGTATCTGGAGGCGGTTGCGGATCAAAAGGACAGTGGATCGTACGTCGCTCCTTCCGCGAACCATTCTCTAATCTCTTCTTTGCGGCTTGGCGCCTTTGCGTGTGTCATCAGGCTGGGGGACGCTGGAAGGTCTCACGCAAAGACGCGAAGCCGCAAAGGTTATTACCTGGAGGTGGTTGCGGATCAAATGGACGTGGAGCGTACGTCGCTCCATCCGCGACCCATTCTCCAACCTCTTCTTTGCGGCTTGGCGCCTTTGCGTGTGCTCCTCCCCGATGCCTCGATGCCGAGAACGGCTGTGATACGATTTTCGCTGACGGTTACTCCTTGGCGGTCGTTGAGTCTAGAATAGTTTGCACCCGAAATGCCTCGAACTTGTCACCTTCTCGTGAACTACCATGCGATTCAAACGTCGGCGATCTCTCGTCCAGGTTACTGCTAGCCTCGCCTTGTTTGGGTTGGCTTCATCCGTGGTGTTCAGGGCTGCCGCTGCCGAGGATTCACGTCCCAACGTCGTGATGATCATCGTCGACGATTTGAACGACTTGCCGCTGGCCCCCGATGGCAAGCCGGTGATCAAGACGCCGAACATCGATCGAATCGCTCGACGTGGCGTCACGTTCACCAACGCCCATTGCAACGACCCGATCTGCGCCCCATCGCGGGCCAGCATGCTGTTCGGGCTCTATCCGCAAACCAGCGGGCTGTACTGGTTCGAAAAATGGAAAGAAAACGGCGTTCTGAATCAATGCGTCTCACTCAATCGGCACCTGCAAAACCACGGCTACTCCGTGTTCGGCACCGGCAAAATTTACCACGGCGGTCAGTCCGACGGGGCATTTGATCAGCGCGGTCCCAAGCCCGACGTCGGTCCTTGGCCATGGGATGGGAAATCCAATCAAAGTCATCTTCCCCATCCGGCGATGATGTATCTGTACGACACCGATGGTGACATGGACTACAAGTGGGAACACCACTTCGGCCCACTGTCGATGATCCCGGATTGGAAACCGGATCCGGCAGCGGGAATCCCCGGTTACAAGGGATGGCGGTTGGGCGGCAAACCGTTTCGTTACAACGGCGATGATGATCGAGACAAGTTGAGTGATGAATTGTGTGCCGAGTGGTCAACCGAAGTGATCGCCAGGCAACATGACCGACCCTTCGCAATCTTCACGGGATTGGTCCGGACCCACACGCCACTTTACGCACCACAGGAATACTTTGATCGCTTCCCGCTCGATTCGATCGAGCTTCCCGAGACGATCGAAGATGACTTGGCTGACTGCGCGACCGCGTTGGCGGACAGATCACTCTATGGATTTCGGCGATACGACATGCTCGTGCGTCATCAAGACCGGCAGCTTTACAGGCAGTGGCTGCAAGCCTATTTGGCCTGCGTTTCCTTTGTCGATGATCAAGTCGGAAAAATCCTGGACGCCGTTGACGCCAGTCCCCAACGTGACAACACCATCGTGATCTTCACCAGCGATCACGGATTTCACATGGGTGAAAAAGAGTTCCTGTACAAGCAGAGTCTGTGGGACGGCGCGACGCGAGTTCCACTGATCATCGCCGGTGTCGACGGGATGCCCCAAGGCGTGACCTGCGACCGTCCGGTCTCATGGATCGATCTGTACCCGACGTTGAACGAACTGTGCGGATTGCCCCAAGAGCCGAATGCCGCATCGGGCGGTTACAAACTGGAAGGGCACAGCCTCGTTCCCCTGGTGATGTCGCCCGACGGAGACTGGGACGGTCCCGATGTCGCGATCACCGCATTGCCGGGCAAAGACCACAGCCAACACGAGCGACATGGCGGCACTTGGTTCCCGCATTTCTCGGTGCGCAGCAAACAGTATCGCTACACGCTTTGCTCCAGCGGCGAAGAAGAACTCTACGATTTTGATGCCGATCCCCGCGAGTGGAAAAACCTTGCCGACGACCCGGCGTACGCTGCCATCAAAGCTTCACTGAAAGACCAGTTGATCGCGTTGCGTGATGGCGCGAGTTGGAAGTCTCTCGATGACCTGCACCATTGGACCTACGGGGCGCAGAAAGGCGGCGTCGCATCCGAGGATGGAACGTTGACCTTCAGCGGTCATGCATCTTCGTACCTGGCGACGATTGCAAAGTACAAAAACTTTGAATGGGAATTCGACGCCAAGTCGCCCGACGCGCTGCAGATGCGGATCAGTTACCACGGCAGCGTGAAAGACAACGGTGTGGCGGGAACGGTTGTCAATGTGCCACCGACCGCATCGAACTTGGAAGGCAACGCGGTTCCATTTACACCGGGGCAATGGAATCGCTATCGCATCCGCATGGTCGGCGAACGCTGCCAGGTTTGGGTCAATGGCAGGTTGCACAGCGATCTGGTTGATGAATCGAACGTTGGTGTCGGAGTGGTCGGGCTTGATTTCCCGGGATTGCGCGAGCCGACGCTCAGCTTGCACAACGTTCGGATCAGAACACTGTGATCGCTCGCAAGCCACTTGTTTCAGCGCGGCAGGTCTTTGGCTTCGGCGTACGGGCGTCGCGAAAGTGCGGCCTCGCCGACACGCTGGATCGCCAGAATGAACGCGGCGGTACGCAGATCGACGTCACGCTTTTTGGCGACATCGGCAACACACGCATAGGCCTTTCGCATGTGGTCGGTCAATTCGTGTCGGATGCGTCCGAGTTCCCAGCGGAATTGTTGAATGTTCTGTGCCCACTCAAAATAACTGACCGTCACGCCGCCGGCGTTGGCCAGGATATCGGGCACGACCAGAATGCCGCGTCGCCGAAAGATCTCGTCGGCTTCCGGTGTCGTCGGCGAATTGGCGGCCTCGACGATGATGCTCGCCCGAACGTCTTCGGCATTGTCTTTGGTCAGCACGTCGCCGAGTGCGGCGGGGACCAGGACGTCGGCGTTCCAGGTCAACACTTCGGAACTTTCAAACGCGTCGCCACCTGGGAATCGAGCGACGCTGCCATGCCGGGCGGTCCAGTCAACCAATTCGTCGATGTTCAGGCCTTCGGGGTTTGAAACGCCGCCGGCATGATCGCCGACGGCGACGATCTTAGCACCCAGTTCCGCCATCGTCCGAGCCGCAAAACTGCCCACGTTGCCGAAACCTTGAAAGGCAACCGTGACGTCCGTGATGGATTTTTTCTGTGAGCGAAGCACTTCTTCCAGTACGATTGTGACGCCGCGACCGGTTGCTTCTTCACGGCCTTCGGACCCGAATAAATGCAGCGGCTTGCCCGTCACGACCCCGGGGGAGAATCCGGCGTACTTGGAATACTCGTCCATGATCCAGCCCATGATTTTGGCGTTCGTGTTGACGTCCGGGGCGGGGATGTCGATGGTGGGGCCGATGACATCTTTGATCTGGCCGACGAAGGTGCGTGTGATCTCGTTCAGTTCGCGCTCGCTCAAATCACTCGGGTCACAATTGATCCCACCCTTGGCGCCGCCGTAGGGAACGTCGACGACCGCGGTTTTCCAGGTCATCAAATTGGCCAGCGCCGTCGCTTCGTCTTCGTCGACCGAAGGGTGGTACCGCAATCCGCCCTTCATCGGTCCGCGGACACGGCTGTGTTGCACCCGGTATCCCGTATGCCGGATCAGTTTTCCTTCGTCGCTCTCGGTGATCAGACCGACCTTGACGATCCGCAGCGGGGTCAGCAGGATGTCCCGCACCCGATCAGAAAGTCCCAGAACGTTGGCGGCATGGCGAAAATAAGCCCGGCTCTCTTCTAGCATCAATTCGTCCCTCTGGAGTGATTCGCCCAGGCATACCGTACTCTATTCGGCATGACGGCGGTTTTGAGTTTACTCGGTTCGCCGCGATCATGGTTTCGTTTCGGGGTACAATTAATGAACCCACGAGGAACAGAGTTGATGAGCACCGCACCCCGCTACGTCCCGCACTACACGATCGAGGATTACCGCCGCTGGGAAGGCGATTGGGAATTGATCGATGGCGTGCCTGTGTCGATGAGTCCATCGCCATTCGGGCCGCACGAGCGAGTGGTCGCTGAACTGTCGCGACAAATCCTCAATCAGGTCATTGAGAACGAGTGCGACTGCCGCGTCTACACCCATCTAGATTGGATCGTCAACGATGACACCGTGGTTCGACCGGATCTGATGGTCGTCTGCGGCGTTCAACCCGATCGGCATTTGGAGCAGACGCCCGTCGCCGTTGTCGAAGTGCTTAGCGATGCGACGCGGCAACGCGAGCTGACAGCGAAACAGGCGATTTATCTTGAACATGATGTCGCACACTATTTGATCGTCGACCCGACCGACCAAACCGTGCTGGACGTCACCAAGGCTGCGGAGCGATCCGTCGGATCCGGCGAATCGATGGGACTGGACCTTGACGACGACAGCCGGATCGAGATCGATGCCGCGAGACTGTTTGTTTGACGAGCCTGCGGCCAGTCATTTTAGTCGATGCCCCGAAATCAACGTGATCATCTCAGCCCGACGCGTTAGCGAGGGACGCCGCGTCGCCCCTGGCTTACGCCTGCGGGCTTAGATCGACAGGCCGCTGGCGGGACGCGGTCGGGGAAGGAAGGCAGAACGATACGGGGCAGAATGATCGAAGGCAAAACGATTGGAGAACGGCTCCGCTTCCCAGTCTTCGCCACCACGCCGACTCAACGGTCAAAGTCCAAGTGATTTGTTGAACTGATGGCTAAACTCCTCGATGCCCCATCATTCTGCCACTCCATCATTGTCGCGGTAG
>NZ_JANZKV010000333.1 GCF_025060895.1 Stieleria sedimenti
AGATGAGGGCCCGTAGGCTCGCGCCAAACGGCTGATATTCGTTTGACATCAGCCGGTTCGCGCCAGCGTCCGGGCCCCCTCATTCATGTTAACTTAGCGGTATTGCCCTCGACCCCGGACGGTGTCGCAGCGAATCGATCCGCCGGCGGTGCCCCAGATCGCCTTGCTGATAGAGATGATCGTTCACACAAGGCCGCAAGCCGGGTTACAAGGTTCGAACCCCATTTGCTTCGACACCCTCCGGGGTCGCGTCACGCCTGTTGACGGATTTCCGGAGGTGTCGCTGCGCTCACCTCCGGCTACCGGCTTTGACCCCGACGGGGTCATGCTCGCACTTTCTTTATCCCGGAGGAATTTCAGCGCGTAGCTCCGTCGGGATCTGTCATCGCCGTCAGCCGGTGGCCGCGGCGATGAACGCCTTGATCCGGGATTCGTTCTTGACGCCTCGCGGGCATTCCACGCCGCTGGCTGTGTCCACCGAAACGGCTCCGGTGGCATCGATCGCCTGGCGGACGTTCTCCGGTTTCAAACCGCCCGCGAGCGTCCAGCCGACCGACGGATGGTTGTGTGCCCATGAATCCACCGAGGGCCAGTCCAAGGTCTTGCCGCTGCCTCCATGCGCCGAACCGGCATCCACATCCAACAGCAGCTGGCAGCCGATCGCGACCCAGGCGGCTGAGCGTTCCTCCATCAGCTCCGGGGCAAACGCGTCCCGAGGCAACTTGATGGCCCTCAGCACGGGCCACCCCATCGAGCGCAGCGCCTCAGCCAACTCGATCGGTTCGTCCCCGTGCAGCTGAATGGCGTCCAGTCCCACCGTCGCGGCGATTGCGGCGATGGCTTCGGCGGACTCATTGACGAACACGCCGACACGCAACAATCCCAACTCGTTGGCCAGCCGGGATAGCCGTTGGGTTGCTTCGCACTTCGGATCAACGTAGCGAACGCTGTTGGGAAAAAAATTCAAGCCGATCGCGTCGCCGCCCGATCGCTCGACCGCACGCAGGTCTTGCTCCAGTCGAACGCCGCAGATTTTTGTACGAAACACGGTTGCTACCCGAGTGATCCCTTCAATCCAGACAAACTGCACCACTTCCGCTGGCCGCTCCAACGGGTGATGTCGATAACCCGAAAACATCGAGCTCCATCGGCGGAGCCCTCTTCTTTTTCGCGAACAGACCTCGGAGCCATCCCAGCGATGAGAGATCGATCCAACATCGTCGACCTGGCACTCGCCTTTGCCGCCACGTTCGTCATCACTTTGGCCGTCTGGCCCCGCGAGACGCCGCGGCAAATCGTTCGGTGCCATCTGAACGACCAGGGTTGGAAAACCTACAGCATCGCGATCGACGATCCTAGCCTGGATGAGCTGAAACGAAAGGTCCGTACCTGGAGCATGCCCGAGTCGCATCCGGAATACGTCACCGCGAAATGGCAAAAGGAAGTCGCCGAATTCTACGAAAAGAGCCAACCGGCACGTGCCCAGAGCGACTCGGTCCCCCGTCCCGTCAAGCGTGTGGATCGAAGACCCATGACGGCGACGATTTCGGACACGGTGACGACCGCGTCGTACGAAACGGAAATCGGCGACCCGACCGAGGTGATTCAACAGGCGGCTTATGCCGAGCCGATCGAACCCATCGCCGACCAGCCCGAGACGAGTCCGAACGATGCGAAGTATTGGTCGACGGTGAAGGCATCGGCGGTTGCGTCGATGGAAGCCGTCGAGACGCGGAGCGCCAACGTCCCGGTTGTGTTTGAACAAGTCACTCCTGCCAGCTGGCCTCAATTGGCATTTCACTTTGCCTTCCTGCTCGGAATCGCGGCGGCCTGCGGCTACATGCACTGGCTACGGCACGCCCCATTGCGCGCGGGAGCCTCGTTCGGCGAACAACCGATCGGTGTTCTGGCACGCATCGGAACGTTTTCTGGCGCGATCGTCGTGGCGATGCTCGGCGCGGTCGCCGTCTGGGTCTGAGCCCTCTGGTCGGAATGCCAAGATAGTTCTCACGTTCGCGTTAGATTCTGCCGATTATTCCGATTGGAGGGATCGCTTTCGCCAAGCCGTCCCCACACCCACAAGCCTCTCGGACACGATCGAATGATGAAAAACTTCGAGCACGATTTCGTTTTGCCTCCCTTCCCGGGTTTTCCGTCCGCCAGTCGATTCGTCCCCGTCGGGCCGGTGCTGGAGACATTTTCACGCGTTTCACGCAGCGTCCTTGCGCGTGAAGCGATCTCGTTGGTGATCGGACCGCCCGGCACCGGCAAGTCGCTTGTCTGTGCGTTATTGGCCAAAGAATTCGCTGCCACCCATGACGTCGTCGCGCTCGGCGACACACCGATCGCCGATGACACCGCGTTCTATCGATTTCTGCTGCACCGGCTCGGCGTGCCCTTGGAAACCGGCAAACGCGACGATTTCGAGCTGATGATCCACGACCGTCTTTGCGGTCCCGATGCAAAACCGCACGGCGCGCTGTTGGTCATCGACGAAGCAGCCTCCTTGACGACCGACGTTCTCGAAGCGATTCGACGCCTGACCAATCTGATGCGCGACGGACAACCGATGGTCAGCGCCGTCGTCGCCGGTGGCGTCAAGCTGGATGAAACGCTGACGGCACCTTCCTTGGAACCGTTCGTGCAACGCGTGACCGCACGGTGCTATTTGCATCCGCTCAATGCCGAGGAAACGCGACAGTACATCCGCCAGTCGATCGAAGTCTGTGACGCGTCGTCCGATGACACCATCGCCGACAATGCGATCTCCGCCATCTACCATGCCACCAGCGGCGTCCCCCGGTTGATCAACCATTTGATGACCGAAGCGATCGATTGCGCCGCCGAATTGGGCGAGACGTTGATCGATGAACACACCGTCAACAAGGCATGGGCAAGCTTGCAGCAATTGCCCAGCCCGATGACCGAAGAGCCCCGCATGCAACCGGAAAGTTCGGTCGTCGAGTTCGGAGAGCTGAGCGATCCGGCGGTCCACGCCGACGACAGCCATCTGATTGAATCCTCGCCTGTCGAACCTGCAGAAGCAACCGTTGCGGATGCGGAAGCGTTCGTTGCCGAACCAGAGGGATCGATCGAATCCGAGCCGGACGATGCCGCCGTGTCGGTCGTGCCGGATCCGGTCTCCTTGTTCGGCGAATTCGAGGATGAAGAAAACATCGAAGTCGGAGTCGCACAGGTCAAAGCGAAGCCGAACGAGTCGTCCGAAGTCGACTTGGAGACGATGTTGCATTCCCAAATCGTCGGGCTCAGCCAGTTTGTTTCTGAAAACACCGCTTCGCGGTATTCCGAAATTGATTCGCTGGCAGTCTTCGAAGAACCGGGAATGATCCAGGACTCGGCGCCCGCTGAGTTGCTGGAGGAATCGCCGAGCGGACTGTCGGGAGAGACGGCGGGCGAACCGCTCGCCGAAGCCGGCAAAGATTATCCAAGTGTGGTCTGGTACGACGAACCCGGCCACGGTGCCGATGCGGAGGATTCCGCCGTGCTGGATGACACCGATCTGTTGTGGATCACCGAAGACATCGACGTGGACCGCAAGATCATCAAGCCGGCCTCCGCGGGTGGCTCACATCGGATCGACCAGGCCTCCGATCAAGACGCGCCGAAGTTGACCGTCGACTACCGCGAAATGCTCGAAAAAATGCGAAACCAAGCCTGAGGGTCTGCCCGGCAAGGTGCCGAGGTCGCGGCGAGGATGTCGATTTTCTTGCCGCCAGATCCGTCAGAAACGTGATCGACATCCCGGAGGCATTTCAGCGCGGAGCCGGAGGTCGGCGCAGCGCCACCTCCGGGAAGCCCTTGTCAGACCAACGCGGTGGTTTTAATCTGCATCGAATCCACCCGCCCCCGGTTTTTTCAATCGCTACTCTTCTTGGACGACTTCCCGAACAGCCGATCGATTCCGAGCGACCTTCTGATCGCGATTTGCACCTATCAGGAATCACAGAATATCCAGGCAATGCTGGTCGGCTTGCGACGTGCCTTCCCGGACGCCTGCCTGATGGTGGTCGACGATAACTCGCCCGACGGCACGGCCGATCTGGTTCGCGAAGCCCAGCGATCGGATCCTCAGATTGAGTTGATCGTCCGCCGCGACAAACGTGGACTGGGGTCCGCCATCGTCGACGCGATGAAGTACGCCGTGGCTCGGGGCTATCGTTTTTTTGTCAACCTGGACGCCGATCAAAGTCATGACCCGGCGCAGTTGCCCGAACTGGTCGAACGGGCGCGGGCCGACGCGGACCTCGCCGTCGTCATCGGGTCACGCTATGTGCCCGGTGGTGAGATCGTCGGTTGGCCGCTGCGGCGGCGATTGATGAGCAAACTGGTCAACCGGTTTGCCACGGCATTTTTGAAATTGCCGGTCAAAGACTGCAGCGGCTCGATGCGTTGTTATCGCACCTCGGCGCTCGATGCGATGGACTTGGATTCGCTGCAGTGCACCGGTTATGCCGTGCTCGAAGAACTGCTGGTCAAATTGCACCGCGATGGACGTAAAATGTCGGAAGTCCCGATCACGTTCACCGAACGAGAACTCGGCCACAGCAAATTGACCTTCGCCGAAGCCGTCCGCTCGGTCCGCTTCATGTTGCGTTTGGCGATGACGCTGCGGCGACGCGGCGCCAATCTGGGATAGGCTTCCAGCCTGTCGTCCCCATCCGTTCCGCAACGTTGGTGGGTAGCCTTCAAGCGATTTCGGCCCTTCGTTTCTGCTTCGAAGATCGGCTCAAGCCCAATACCGCTAAGTTAACATGAATGAGGGGGCCCGGACGCTGGCGCGAACCGGCTGATGTCAAACGAATATCAGCCGTTTGGCGCGAGCCTACGGGCCCTCATCTGAAGAAACGACGCTTAACTTAGCGGTATTGGGCTCAAGCCCAGACACCAACGTGCTCAGGAATGCCCCCGGATCAGGGCGTCCGCTGGCTGATCAGGTTGTTGCCCGAGGACAGTTTTTCAATGGCTTCTTGAAGCACCAGGTCTTCGTGGTCCAGCGTCATTTGCCCGCGATCATTGGGACGTGCTGCGATGTACGGAGACTCGACCTTCACATCGGGCATCACGCCGTTTTGGCTGATCGCGGTCCCCTTGGGCGAATAGAATTTTGCGGTCGTCAAGCACAGTCCGAACTTTGCGGTTTGCATTCTGAAGATGCCTTGGACGCTGCCCTTGCCGTAACTCCGCTCGCCGATCAGGATGCCGCGTCGGCTGTCCGAGATCGCCCCGGCAAAGATCTCGCTGGCGCTCGCACTGTCGGAATCGATCAAGACCGCCAGGGGAACGTCCCAGGTGTTGGGGCGGTGTGCGACGTAGTCAAAGTTTTCGCGAGAGTTGCGTCCCCGGGTAGTCACAATTCGTCCGTTGCTCAGGAATCGATCGGCGACTTCGACCGCGGCCGACAGCAGTCCGCCGGGATTGCCGCGGACATCCAGCACCAACGCCCGCATGCCTTGGCGATGCAAGCTCCATAGGGCACGTTCGATGTCTCGCGTGGTCGTCTTTTGGAAATTGGTCAGACGCAGATAACCGATCCGGGTGGCCGGGTCGACGATGTGCACGTTTTCCACGCAGGGGACTTCGACGCGACGCCGCTGAATTCTCAGATCGCGGCGTTCGCCTTGGCGATTTTGTAACGTGATCGAGACGTAGGTGTGTTCCGGTCCTCGCAGCAGGTCGGCTGCGATCTCGGGATCCGAAAGGTGGGTTTCAGCCTGTTCAACCCGAACGATACGCTCACCCGGTTGCAGCCCCGCTTCTTCGGCCGGACCGCCCGGGATCACCGACAAGATTTTTAGCGAGTTTTCATCCGTTTCCAACTCGATGCCCAGTCCGACAAAGTTGCCTTCGATGTTGGAGAACATGTCGTCCAACTGGTCGCCGGACAGCAGTCGCGTGTACGGGTCGAGCGTTGAGATGGCACCGCTGACGTATTCCAGCACGACGGTCGTCGGGCTGATCCCGATGTCCTGGCGGGCGAGTTCCGCCACAAAAGCCACGGTCGCTCGCAGATCGAATCGGTTTGCCGACGGCCGATCGGCGATCCGGCGATGGATCGTTTGTTGAAACTCGTGCAGCATGCCCAAGTCTTTGCCCGGCAACGCGTCTTGAACAAATCGGTCTTCGGTCAACGCGATCTCCAGGGCCGCGGTTCCGTGCAACAAAATCCGCGACCAGTCGACCGTTTCAACGTAATGCGTGTCCAAGTTCGCCAAGACTTCCGAATACAGGTCCAAGGCTTGCGAGACACTCATCGAATGCGCCGAAGCGACGAAACTCTTGTCCGTGTAGCGGCGATTGACGTCGTAGTGCAATCGGCTGATCACCAACCGCTGATAAAGATGTCGCGAATCGGGGAACTCACGCGACGCCTGTTCATAGTGACGGACCGCTTCAATCCAGCGTCGTTCCCGCTCCAACGACGCACCGCGGGCGATCGTGCGACTCAGACCATCCTGCTCGATGGCTTCGGCCGCAGGGTCGGCGGCCAATGGCTGCTGTGCCGTCGCCGTCAGCCCGGCTTGGAACATCAGGGCAAACAGGCAGAGCAGTGTCATCGACGATGTCCACTTGCCGACTGTGCTTGATGGTCGACAGACCGGTGGTGACTGAAAAACCCGTGCAATGATTGGCATACCGATTCGGCCCATGGGGTGTCTTCAGGAGGGGAGGGAAGGACGACAGGGACGCCGGGAGGGGGCGATCTGTCAAACGGCCGCGTAAGACACCCACAGCGGGCGGCCACGCGAATATAGGACACAAAAGATGCCCGGTCAAAAAACCGTCTGATGGGTAACCGGGTCAGGCGTTGCGATCGCTACGCATTAACACGCAGCGTTCGGTTTAAGCCGGTCGGTTAAGTTGCGACGAAAAGAAATCATCCGTGTGATCTCGATTTTGTCGCGGCCCATCGTGCGTTCCCTACGCAGAAAGCAACTCAGTCGCTGCCATGGCCTCAGATTCCTTAAGCCGCACCTCAAGGCGGCACCTCAACGATAGGCAATGTCCCATTCGAAGTCAAAAACGGGGGTTGGGTTTTAAGTTTTAAGTTCCAAGTTCCAAGTTCCAAGTTCCAAGTTCCAAGTTCCAAGTTCCAAGTTCCAAGTTCCAAGTCAGTCGGCAGTCGGCAGTCGGCAGTTGGCAGTTGGCAGTTGGCAGAAAAATGAGGCGCAGGAAAATGAGGGGGAAAGGGGGAATAGACAAGAGCATGGGTGACAGGAAAATTTCCGGCGAGTTTCCTGGAACCTGAAACCTGGAACCTG
>NZ_JANZKV010000334.1 GCF_025060895.1 Stieleria sedimenti
AAGTTAAGCGTCGTTTCTTCAGATGAGGGCCCGTAGGCTCGCGCCAAACGGCTGATATTCGTTTGACATCAGCCGGTTCGCGCCAGCGTCCGGGCCCCCTCATTCATGTTAACTTAGCGGTATTGGGCTAAAGCCCAATACCGCTAAGTTAAGCGTCGTTTCTTCAGATGAGGGCCCGTAGGCTCGCGCCAAACGGCTGATATTCGTTTGACATCAGCCGGTTCGCGCCAGCGTCCGGGCCCCCTCATTCATGTTAACTTAGCGGTATTGGGCTAAAGCCTGCACACCAACAATCTAGACATAGCACTAGAATGGACCGACGAACATGGTTTGTGTGAATTCGATCATCCGCGAGAACATCCACGGCATGCAGGCCAACAGCACCAGGCTGGAGACGATCAATTTGGGCACAAAGGAAATCGATTGGTCTTGGATTTGAAACAGGGTTTGCAGCAGACCCGTGACGATACCGACGACCGCACCGATCACCAGCACGGGCGCGGCCAACAGCGCCGCCAGCATCAGGGCTTGGCGGCACAGATCAATCGCTTGGCTTGAATCGAGCGTCATTTAACCCACCGGTCCGAAACTGGCCAACAACATGCCCACGACCAAGTGCCAGCCGTTGACCAGCACGAATAACAACAGTTTCAGCGGCAACGAAATCATCGCCGGCGGCAGCATGAACATGCCCATCGACATCGTGACGCTGGCGACGACGATGTCGACGACCAGGAACGGCAGGTAAATGCTAAAGCCCATCAAAAATGCGATCTTCAGTTCGCTGATCACGAACGCGGGCAGCAACACGCGGATCGGAATGTCGGCGAACGTACTGGGGGTCGGCCCGTCGGGGACCGCGTGGCGATAAAACAGGACCACATCGGCGTGATTCTTTGCCGCGGCAATTTGCTTGCTCATGAACTGGCGAACCGGCAACGCTCCGGCTTCATAAGCCTCCGCCAGCGTCATCTCCGTCTCAGGATCGCTGTACGGTTTGATCGCTTCGTCATAGACCCGCGTCCACACCGGGGTCATCACCAGCAGCGTCATGAACAGGGAAATGCTGGTCAGTACTTGAGTCGGTGGCAGGGCTTGCAGCCCGATCGCTTGTCGCAGCAACGATAGCACGACGATGATTCGGATGTAGCAGGTCGTCATCAACAGGATCGCCGGAGCGAGCGAGATGACCGACAGCAGCAGCATCGTTTGGATGCTGCCACCGACCTTGTCGGGGCTGGCCCAGGATTCGGGGCCACCGGCGATGGTTTCGATCGCTTCGGCCGAAAGCGAGATCGTCGGGCGTGAAACAAGCTGTGGAACTGAATCATTCGGCGGAACCGCCCTGCCCTGCTCGGTGATGATGCTGCCCTGCTCTGCGACGGCGATCCCTGGGCCGGCCAGGGCCAGCAGCATCAGGGTCAGCGAAAGTCGAAGGAAGCGATTGAGAATCATGGCCGGGTCGCGGGGGATCAGCGAACGCGGCGACCACGTCGGCCGCCAGCGACCGGGACTTTAGGAAAAACAGGCCTGAAATGGAAAGATTAGTTTTCGCGAGATCGCCGGGTGCATACGAGCACGTGGCGTCAGGTTTTAGCGGAACGGCGCGAGCCGTCCGGTCGCGCCTCAAACACACCGTGAAAGACCGGAGGGCTCGCGCCCTGCCGCTAACAAAAACTAAAGGTGTTAGCGGAACGGCGCCAGCAGCCCGGCGAAATACGCGTCGTAGCCCGCCAGCGCGCTTCCCGGGATCAGCACCGTGGTTGCGTCAGGGAAGGTCACACGACAATCGCTGCGGACATATCCGGACACTTTTTCGATCGTCGCTTGCGGCAGGGGACATTGGGACAGAACGGTCAGGCTGGCGGTCGCCCGGTCGGCATCGCCCTGGAGCCGAAAACAAATCAGCGAGGAACCGATTCGGGCCAGCGCGACCGGTTGGTCATCGGTCGACAGCGTCGCATCGCTGAACACGCAACGCACCCCTTGCTCCGAGCCGGTTTGGCCGAGCAGATAATGCAGCGCCGTCGCGATCTCCGGCGACAGACTCGCCGGGTTGGTTTGACCGAGCAGCTGGGCGGCGTCGCGTTGGCGGTATTGCTTGATCAGGTCATCGGCGTCGGCGCGCATGAAGTAGGCGGTCACTCGAATGGCTTCCTCGCCGGACCAAGACACCAATTCGACCGCAGCGTCGCTCGCCCGCGACCCCGCTTGCAGAAGCTCGGGTGGTTTGCGACCGCTGGCGGCCAACTGGATGAGATCTGTTAGGAATCGTTTGCAGATTTCGCCGTCCGGATCCAGGCTGGGTGGGTGGTACAAGAACGGCGGTTCGGCTTGGATTTCTCGGACCAGACGGGCACGGGACGACGAATCGATGGCGTTGAACGTTTGCGTCATTTTAAGACGGCCGATCGCTGGTTCGGGGTCGTCCCCGAAGTGTTGAAGGGCGAACGAGGCGAGCGCGCAGATCGCCCGTTCGGTTTGTTCTTCCGGCGACACATCGACTTGGCCGACACGGAATTGGATCTCCAGGCGATCCGCCGCCGAGGTTTGCCAGGCGTCGATCGTGGCTTTTTGAGGGCGATTTTTCTTGTCGTCCAGAACGTAGGTCAGCAAGAACGCTTCCAAACGCTCGGCCACGATCTTGCGGTCCGATGCCGACAGGGATTGGGCGGGTTGGTAGTCGGCCGGTCGCGAGGTAGACCCGTCGGCCAGATGGCGCAGCAGCGAAACCCGACCGTACTCATCGCGCAGGTTCAGCGCCGACAATTGTTTCATCGCCGCCACGCGGGCGGAGTCGGAGATCGCCAGTTCGCTGGCCAGATGAACCAATTCGACGCCGTAGATCCAATGGACGTCTCGGTAGCGGACCATCGGGCTGTAGATCGATGCGACTTCGATGGCAATGATTTCGACGAGCTGGCGGATCAGTCCGACGGCTTGTTGATCCAGTACGTGGGCGCCCAATTTCGACGCGCCATAGGTTGTCGCTTTGCTGGCTGCCCACCAAGCGACCAGGGTCAGCGGGTTGGTGCTGCTGACGATCCGGCCGGCGAACAGCACGTTGGAGGCGACATCGATGTAAGGTCTGGCCGACTTGTAGAGGCCGAAGGTTTTGACCGCCCGCATGACCACGTTGTAGATCGACTGGAAATCGTAGTTGGCCAATCCCCCCGGCAGACTTTCCACCGCGACCAACAGTCTCAACGAGGCCCGTCCGACCGCCCGTGAGACGGCGTCGACATTGGTTTTCAGCAGTGGCGAGGTCTCGCCGGGGCGGTAGATCGCCACGACGCCGGAAACCAGGTCGACCAGGTCCGTACGGATTTTTTCATTGTCAAAAACTTTGCGGTCGCCGATTTCCTTGCGATAAGCATCCTGTTTAATGCTGTCAAACAGCTCTCTCGTCTTGGCTTCGACCAGTTCCAGCAACTCGCGATCGTGTCGCGCCATCGGGTCGTCGACGGAGATTTCCGGCGTCTCGCTTGGCGGCGGCCGGCGGCTCGGGTCGGTGTTTTTGAAATCGATCGCATCGGGAAATTGCATCCACTGCTGCAACGACAGCGCGCGTGCGTTGAGTTCCTGTTCCTGCGTGGCCAGCGATTCCGCTTGTTCTTTCAGCCAATCTTGCAGTTCCGACTGGGGCGTCGTTTGGCCCGCCCCGTCCTGCCCTGCCCTGTTGTCGCGATTGGGCCCGCCGGACGCGTATTTGGTTTTCAAGCGAACGGCATCGACCAGCGCCGCCGCCAGTGGCAGCAAACCGAGCGCCCCGAGGCCGACGTTCGGGATCGGTGCCCCCGAGAGGGCGACGAACATCAACACGATCGCGACGATCACGCCCGAGGCGAGCGAATAAAGCGGTAGCCGTTTCAGGGTGTCGCCGCGCACAGGTGCTGCAAATCGCTGTGAGTAAGTAAACAAGGAGGTGTAAGGAGGTCCGTCGCAAAACGACAGGCCCATGATACAGCGCCGCAGGCCGGCCGCGCGGCGGGTCGAATTGTCCAATCTTGACCAAACGTCGTCGTGGGCCGGATGCGAAGACCACGCGGTTCCCTTAAAGTAGGCTTTCGGGAGGGCTGTGCCCCGCAAGGTGCTGCCGGGCGACTGGCAGGAGACGTCCGGACACCAATTTGATTACAATCTGTCCATGGTCTGGAACTTGGCGGATCCAGCTCCACTACCGAACGCTCCTTTTTAACTCGTGTCGTTTCGATTGCCTGTTGCGCACCGCTCAAAGCACGCGCAGAAGAGTCCGCCATGCAAAAACAAACTTCCGGATCCGTGTCTCAGATGCAGTCACTTGGTCCGATTCCGTCTCTGCCAAATTATCAGACGGATGGTTTCTTCGACGAGTTGGTCGACAAAAATAATTTCGCTCGTCCGGATGCTGAAGAGTTAGTCTCGCTGTTCAACCGCTTTCCGCCGCAGGAACTGTCCCGGCGCCAGCATGCGATCGAGCAGGCCCTGTTCCGGATGGGGATCACGTTCACGGTCTACAGTGACAAATCGGGCACGGAAAAAATCATGCCGTTTGACGTGGTTCCGCGGATCGTCTCGGCGATCTTGTGGAAGCACATCGACGCCGGTTTGAGACAACGGATCCGTGCACTGAACCGTTTCCTCTGTGACGTTTACAACGAGCGAACCATCATCAAGGAGGGCATCGTTCCGGCGGAGTTGGTCGACACGGCGCCGGCGTATCTCGAGGAATGTCGCGGACTGAAACCCTTCAACGACGTCTGGTGTCACATCACGGGCACGGATTTGGTCCGCGACAACACGGGCACCGTTTACGTGTTGGAGGACAATTTGCGCTGTCCGTCCGGGGTGTCGTATGTGTTGCAGAACCGCCACGTGATGAAACGGAACTTTCCGCAGGTGTTCGGCGCGTCGCGGGTTCGCCCGGTCACCGATTACACGTCGCGGCTGTTTCAACTGTTACGCGATGTCGCTCCGCCGCATGTTTCGGATCCGACCGTCGTGGTGTTGACGCCCGGTGTTTTCAACAGTGCCTACTACGAGCATTCGTTCTTGGCCCAGCGGATGGGGGTCCAATTGGTCGAGGGCCGTGACTTGGTCGTCGAAGGTGAGTTTGTCTACATGAAAACGACGCGCGGGCTGCAGCGGGTCGATGTGATTTACCGCCGCGTCGATGACACGTTTTTGGATCCCAAGACGTTTCGCAAAGACAGCGTGTTGGGGGTCAAGGGATTGATGGACGTGTACCGCGCGGGCAACGTCTGCTTGGCCAATGCTCCCGGGACGGGCATTGCCGACGACAAGGTGATCTACGCGTTCGTCCCGGACATGATTAAATATTATTTGGACGAAGAGCCGATCTTGCCGAACGTTCCGACCTACGTTTGCCAAAAGGAAGAGGATCGGAAGTACGTGTTGGCGCACATGGACGAATTGGTGATCAAGGCGGCCGGAGAATCGGGCGGTTACGGCATTCTGATCGGTCCGCATGCGAAACCGGAAGAACGCGAGGAGTTCGCCCAGAAGATCAAAGAGGATCCGCGGAACTGGATCGCCCAGCCGACGCTGGAACTGTCTCGCGCCCCGACCGTGGTCGATGATCACTTGGAAGGACGTCACGTCGATTTGCGACCGTACATTCTGTGCAGCCGACCGGATGACGTTTGGGTGTTACCGGGCGGTTTGACCCGTGTGGCGCTGCGCAAGGGTTCGTTGGTCGTCAACTCCTCACAGGGCGGCGGCAGCAAGGATACCTGGGTGGTCGCCGAACAGGGACAGGCGGTCGCCAGTGCGCACGACGACGAAACCGGGCCGGTCGGGCACTGACCAGGACCGCCCGATCGCGGAGGTGAGTCGCTCGATTGCCCCAGCGAGTTACGACGAAGACGAAGACCGATTGAAAACGAACCGGCTACCATCTAACTGAGCCTTTTATGCTTTCACGTGTTGCTGAATCGATTTATTGGATGAGCCGTCAGGCCGAGCGAGCTGAGAATTTGGCTCGATTCATCGAAGTGACGTTGCACATGACGTTGGACCAACCGGAATACCTGGTCGATCCCTGGAAGCCGTTGGTTCAGGTGACCGGCGACAACGAGTGGTTCAAGGCCAAGTACGGAACGGCAAACTGTCAGAACGTGGTGCAATTCTTGGCGTTTGATCGCGAGTACCATAGTTCGATGCTGACGTGCTTGCGGGCATCACGCGAAAACGCACGGAGCGTCCGGGAGGCGTTGTCGACCGAGGCGTTCGAGGAGCTGAATGATTTCTACCATTTCGTTCGAGACAGCAGCCCGTCACAGTTGACCGATCCGACGGCGGATTTTTTTGAGCAGGTGCGCGACCACGCACTGATGTGGACCGGCGTGTTGGACAACACCATGCCCCACAACACGGCCTGGCACTTTCTCAACGTCGGGCGCTTGCTCGAGCGGGCCGACAAGACGTCCCGGATTTTGGACGTCAAGTACTTCAACTTGCTGCCCCGCGTGGAAGACGTCGGCACCGCGGTCGATGATCTGCAGTGGTCGACGCTGCTGCTGGCGATCAGCGGATTTGAAGCCTATCGCCGCGAACATCAGCTGATGGATATCGAAAAGATCGTCGCCTTTTTTCTCTTCCACCGGACGTTCCCTCGCAGCATCTATTCCTGTGTCGCCGGTGTCGATCGATCGCTTCGCGAGATCGAGAGCGAATCGGAATCGGAGTTGCCCGGACAAGCCAGGCAGCGAATCGCCGCACTTCGTCATCGCTTGGAAAACACCAACGTCAAAGAAGTGATCGCCGGCGGCATGCATCAATTCGTCGATCGCTTGCAGATTGAACTCAACGCAGTCGGTGATTCACTCGGACAAGACTACTTTTACGCAACCCAAACTGCATGACCATTCGCGTCGCTCTCCACCACAAGACTCAGTATCAATACGACCGCTCCGTCGGGCTTGGCCCGCAAAAAATACGGCTTCGCCCGGCCTATCATGGCCGCACGAAAATCGTCTCGTACGATCTGAGTGTTCGTCCCGAAGATCACTTCATCAATTGGCAACAAGACCCGTTCGCCAATCCGGTCGCGCGAGTCGTGTTCCCCAAGAAGGCGCGAGAACTGTCGATCGTGGTCGATTTGGTTGCCGACATGACGGTGATCAACCCCTTCGATTTTTTCGTCGAAGAGAGCGCTGAATCCTGGCCGTTCCAATACGCACCCGAAATCGAGCTTCAGCTGGCGCCGTATCTGGTCACCGAACCGATGACGCCCCGGTTGGCCGATTGGATCAGCGAACTGCCCAAAACGTCTGAGCGGGTGATCGATTTCCTGGTCGATGTCAATCGCATGGCCCAACAGCGGATCGATTACAAGATCCGCCTGGAACCCGGTGTGCAAACGCCCGAGGAAACCTTGAAATTGGCCAGCGGATCGTGCCGCGATTCGGCCTGGATGCTCGTCCAGGCCTTCCGCCACATCGGCATGGCCGCGCGGTTCGTCTCGGGCTATCTGATCCAACTGGCGCCGGACGAAAAACCGATCGAAGGTCCGGCCGGTCCGGCTGCCGACTTCTGCGATCTGCACGCCTGGACCGAAGTCTATTTGCCGGGCGCGGGTTGGGTCGGATTGGATCCGACCAGCGGGTTGATGGCCGGCGAGGGTCACATCCCGCTGGCGTGTACGCCACACTACAGCGATGCGGCGCCGATCACCGGCGGTCATGAACCGTGCGAAGTCGAATTCGTGCACGAGATGACCGTCACCCGGATCTTGGAAGCACCGCGGACGACGAAGCCCTACACCGATCAACAGTGGTCCGAGATTCTGGCGGCCGGTGATCGCGTCGACGAAGTGTTGGCGATCGGTGACGTGCGGTTGACGATGGGCGGTGAACCGACGTTTGTCGCCATCGACAATGTCGATGATCCCCAGTGGAACACCGATGCGGTAGGAAAAGAGAAACGCGTCCTTTCCAACCTGCTGCTGTTGAAGCTGCGTGACACCGTCGCACCCGGCGCGCTGCTGCACTACGGACAAGGCAAGTGGTACCCCGGCGAATCATTGCCGCGCTGGGCGCTGACCTGTCTGTGGCGCACCGACGGCCAGCCCGTCTGGCAGAACCCCAAGTACATCGCCGACGAGGGCAAGGATTACGGGTTCACCCACGACGATGCCGAACGCTTTGTCAAACACCTGGCCGTCACGTTGGGGATCGAGGCCAAAGTCACGCTTCCCGTTTACGAGGACACCTTCCACTACTTGTGGAAGGAACAGAAGCTGCCGATCGATGTCGAGCCCACCGATCCGAAGTTGGAAGATCCCAACGAACGGGCGATGATGGTGCGAACCTTCACCCAGGGGCTGAACAAACCGGTCGGGTTCGTGATGCCACTCAAGCGAGCCTGGTGGCAGGCACACCCGGGTTGGGTCGGCGGGCGCTGGCCGGTCCGCGGTGAAAAGGTGTTCGTCATCCCCGGCGACTCTCCGATCGGTCTGCGATTGCCGCTGGACAGTTTGCCCAAATCCGCCGCGCCCACCCCCGTGGACAATCTGCCCCGCGATCCCTTCGCGCCACGCAATCCGTTGCCAGAGGTTTCAACGATTCGGCAAGACCAGCAGCGGATCGAGAAGGTCGAAGAACAGTTGAGTCGCCAAGACGACACGCCGATCGAAGCGGAAGTGATTCCGACGGCGCTGTGTGTTGAATGTCGATTCGGAAGGCTGCACGTGTTCATGCCCCCGACGCAAAATCTGGAAGACTATTTGGACCTGGTGTCGGCGGTCGAAGAAACCTGTGTCGATCTGGACATGCCGGTCGTTTTAGAAGGCTACCTGCCGCCGCACGACCACCGCGTCGAAATGTTCAAAGTCACTCCCGATCCGGGGGTGATCGAGGTCAATGTCCAGCCCACGTCCTCGTGGCGTGACTTGGTCGGATTGACCGAGACGATTTATCGCGAAGCGCGCGAGAGCCGATTGACGGCGCAGAAGTTCGACATCGATGGGATGCACACCGGCACCGGCGGTGGTGCCCACGTCGTCCTGGGCGGTAAGACTCCGACCGACAGCCCCTTCATTCGCCGTCCCGATTTGTTGGCCAGCATGATTCGGTTCTGGCACAACCACCCTGCCCTGTCGTATCTGTTCAGCGGCAAATTTATCGGGCCGACCAGCCAGGCGCCGCGGATGGACGAGGCCCGTCGCGACAGCGTGCATGAAATGGAGATTGCGTTGGTGGAGATGGAGCGGTTTTACCGCGAGGGCCAGACCATCATGCCCTGGACCGTCGACCGCCTGTACCGCGATCTGTTGGTCGATTTGACCGGCAACACACACCGCGCCGAAATCTGTATCGACAAACTCTATTCGCCCGATTCCAGCACCGGTCGATTGGGACTGGTCGAGTTTCGTGGATTCGAGATGCCGCCGAACGCACACATGAATTTGGCCCAACAGTTGTTGATTCGGGGGATCGTCGCCGCGTTCTGGAATCAACCCTACAAGCAGCCTTTGGCACGCTGGGGGACGTCGCTTTACGATCGATTCATGTTGCCGCATTTCGTCTGGAGTGATTTAGATGAACTGCTCAGCGTGCTGCGTCAGATGGGAGTCGATTTGAAACTGGAATGGTTCTTGCCGCACTTCGAGTTTCGGTTTCCCAAGATCGGTGAAGTCGTACTCGGCGATGCACGCTTGGAACTTCGCGGTGCGATCGAGCCGTGGTATCTGATGGGTGAAGAACCGTCCGGCGGCGGCACGGCGCGTTTTGTCGATTCGTCGATGGAGCGTTTGCAACTTAGTCTGGACGGGTTCGATCCGTCGCGCTACGCCGTCTTGTGCAACGGCCACCGCGTACCGATGCATCCCAGCGAAGTGGCCGGTCAGTATTTGGCCGGAATCAAATTCCGCGCCTGGCAACCGCCACGTTGTTTGCATCCGACGATCGGCGTTCATGTGCCCTTGCAATTTGACATCGTGGATCGATTCACCGAGCACTCGATCGGCGGATGCCGTTACTTCGTCTCCGACCCCAGCGGGCGGGCCCACGAGATCTATCCGGTCAACGCCAACGAAGCGGAAACGCGGCGGACGGCACGCTTCCACACCCAAACGCTGACCGGAGGCCGGTTGGTGCTGCCGGATCTGCCGCCGGTCGATGCACCCAACGATTTCCCCGTGACGTTTGATTTGAGAAAGACGGTCCGAAGCTAACACGCTCAAGACGGCCCCGTGTTGGTGTCTGTGAAGCATTTTTTAGCGGTAGGGCGCGAGCCCTCCGGTGTTTGGGCGAAGTTGCGGAACCGGAGGGCTCGCGCCCTGCCGCTAACACCTTAAGAACCACAGGGGAAAATGCTTCACAGCGTTGCCCAGCGGGGTTTAACAGACCACGCGATGTAATCCGTGAGTGTTCTGACCGATCGAGAACTTCAAAAGGCTGGCGACCCTTCAGAATACGTTCATCATTGATCCTGCACACGCTGATGCCAGATTTCAAACTGCCGGGCCAGTTGCCGAACTCGACCGGGCTCACGCTGAGCGAGATCGGTTGTTTCGGTGCCATCTGCCTCCAAATCAAAAAGTTCCCAGTCGCCACCCCGCCGAGGACGAACGGCTTTCCACTTGCCGCTGCGGACAACATGGTGTCGGGGCACGCTCCAGCAGAGTACGTCATGTCCCTGGCGGGGCTTGCCCTCAAAAACCGGCCGCAAACTTTTACCTTCAATGGGCACCGGATTTCGACCGCGAAATTCGGTGGGGTATTTCACATCAGCGATGTCGAGACACGTTGCCATCAGGTCCATGACATGGCCCACCTCATCGCTTTGTTGATCCCCGGCGATGACGGCAGGCCATTTCGCCAGCAAAGGAGTGCGAATACCACCTTCGTAGCCTGAGAGTTTCGTACTGCGAAATGGCGTGTTGCTGAGAGTCGCCCAGGCCAAGCCGTAACCAGCAAAAGTATCTGGAGACCCCGGAAGGTTATCCGGGCCGCTTCCCGGGCGAATCGCCACCTGATCCAGTCGCCACCGGTTGTTGGGCTGGTTGGGGGCAAATCCAAAACCGCTTTTCGATGGGCCGATACCACCATCAGGTGCTGCGCCGTTATCAGAGAGAAACAGGACGAGAGTATTCTTTTCTTGTCCACTCTCTTTCAGAACGGTCAAGAGTTGCCCCAGGCCTTTGTCAATCGCGGCGACTTGAGCGGCGTAAACGGCCATCCGTTCGGCCTGCCAGTCTTGATGGACGCCGTCCTTCCAATTCTTGATCTCTGGGGGACGCGGGGTGAGTTTCCAGTTTGGAGGGATGAGCTGCGATTTCAGTTGAGATTCAAATCGTGCGGTGCGCCATTCGTCCCACCCGCGCTCTCGGTATTGCTCCCGGTAGGCGGCAATGTCAGCTTCACGGGCATGTAACGGCCAATGGGGAGCGATCTGTGCCACGTAGAGAAAGAAAGGCTTGTCCGTGGTCATCGCTTCTTTCAAAAACTGCACGGCATAATGGTTGAGCGACTCTGTGAGATAGAAATCCTCGGGGAGCTGGAACCTTTCCCGATCGAGGTAATACGGGTTCTGCTGCACTTCGTGGAAGTAGCTGATTTTGGCCTGGCACATCGGACCGAAAAACCGATCGAAGCCACGGTCGAGTGCCAGGTCGCGTCCCTGCCACTTGCCCACCATCATGGTGTGGTAGCCGGTGTTTTGCAGCAGTTCGGAAATCAACACGCACTTGGAATAGTCCTTGGGCTGATTCCAGTGATCGCCACGGTGGCCAGTTTGCTGACAATAAAGCCCGGTCAACAGTGACGCCCGCGTGGGACCACAGACGGCGTTGTTGTAAAACTGCGTGAACCGCAGCCCGTCCCGAGCCAACGAGTCAATCTGCGGCGTGCGGATCTCACCACCAAAGCAACCGATGTCTGACCAGCCCAAGTCATCCGCCATCACCAGAATGATGTTCGGTCGAGCTGCCTCGATGACCGTTTGGCACACCAGAAAGAACAGGACCAGCCCGCTGCAGATCAATCGCATCATGTATTGGTTCAGTGTGAATTGGAGTCGATCGAGATCGGTGCGATTCAGGAGTGAAAGCAAAATGGGGCTCCGCTTTGTTCGCGTGCGCGCGAAAGATTCTCAACTTTGAATTCGCCCGGCTCGCGGACCTGAGTGCAGGCGGTTGTTGGCCGTTTTCGGCTTCTACCGTTTCTGACACGCAGTCGCGTTCCGCGATGACCGCGTGCTATTTTGAAGTCGCGTCTGTGGCAGCATTCGAATCATCGGTGGAAGCGATGCCTGCACGTTTTCCGCTAGCGATCACATAAAACCCCGGCGACGCCGAATACAAAATGACGGGCAAGTTGCCCAATCGTGCGTCTGGCGTTACGACCTTCAATCCGTACTGCTTCGCAAATCTCTCTGCCTCGACTGCGGAGCTCAAAAAATACTTGTAGACGACATCGCCATCTTTGAATGAATGACCGTGCAGCATGCTCTCGTAATCATCAATCGTATGGAATATGTGAATGACCTCGTGGTGAAACACAGTAAAGCGGTTTTTCGCTAACGAATGTTCGGAGAGGGTGCGGCCACCGGCGGCGAACAACTTTGCCGCCTCGCCGCGTGGATCTGATGTGACAACCTCGACGAAATTTGGAAACCTGTCGATGTTGGTACCCTTGACTGTGATTCTCTTCTCGAGAAACCCGTCCGCTGCCGGAGCGGTGGCAACCGACAAAGCAGTGAGGACGCAGCAGACGAGCATCGTCGTTGGATTCAATTGCATGTCAGTGCCCAATGGAATCGGGGTTGAGGTTCAAGTAGCAACGTCTTCATCGGTTCACGCAATGGTTGGATGGTGTCGGGGTCATGCGTTTGGCGGTGGAGCCACGCCCAACTGCATCATCAGTCCAAGTGTGTCAATGCTGTTACTTTGGATGTTCTTTGCCTCGCGTCGTTGAGTGGTGCGTTAAGCCGTCTAACGCCCACCGTTCACCGCGGCATGGCGAACGACATTGTGCTTTCAATGGACGCCGACTCCGTGCCTGCGTGTCCGGGCGGATGGTTCGCGTGTCCGGCCACGACGACAGCAGGTGCCATCGAGGCTCTTTGCCAATGTACCCGATCGGAATCGCCGTGGGAAATCGAGTGTCCCAATCAGCGGTCGGCACTTCAGGCGTCGGTTTGTCTTCATCGGCCGAGTCGACCGCGCACCTATCGAACGATGACATCAAAAGCGAATCCTGGGAAACAGAGGTCCGGCGAATTCCGGTGGGCGTCCTTCGGGTCACGGTCAAACGACGGCGAATCAATTGCCACAAAAAACGCGAGAAGTCACAAAAGAAGACGTGGACGCTGGCGTCGGCTAGCGGCGCAAGCGTGGGCCGTCACCGAGGACGGAGAGACGACGTTGAATTTGTAAAACCTTGCACGCCGCGCTCCATGTGCACGGCATTGTTCTACGAGTTTTCGCTGTGTCGATTGTACCGCTTACTGGTCAGAGTTGGTGCATTCATTACAGTATTCGCCCATTGTCGTCGGAAGTAGATCAGCGTTACCACAATCCAGTATGCGGGAATTCTTGAATCGCCGCGCGCCATTCAATCTCAAGTGGATCTGGTCCATTGACGGGTTCGACGATCATTTCAGGGCATTACTCCAGTCTCGTTTTCTTTGTCGTAGAACGAGCGCCAGAACTTTGTCGCTCCTCAGGTGGGCCGGTCACAAGACTGGATTAGAACGGATCCTGCCAGACGGTGCCAGTTTCTCAGGCCCAGGCGAACTCGGGCTGGGTGGCGGGAGGTGGGGCCGGTTCGGACTCGGGCTCCTTTGCACTTTCTTGCTCACTTTTCGCACGACCAGTCGTAACAAGTGCGAAAAGCCTTCCCCCATCGCGGCGTCCGAGCTATCCCGGAGGGATCGCAGCGAGTAGCCGGAGGTCCGCGCAGCGGCACCTCCGGACCACGCCTCCAATCCACCCCTCGACCCCGGACGGGGGCGCACAAAGTTGCTGAGCACCTGCATCAGGCACGGACGCCAACGCGATTTCTCGCAAGGACGCGTCACACGGCGCCGGGCCACGTCGAACGACCTGCCCATC
>NZ_JANZKV010000335.1 GCF_025060895.1 Stieleria sedimenti
CGAGCAGTTCAACGATTCGCTCGAACAATTCAGTGTTGCCGCCGCAAGCTTGATGGAGGTATGCCGACCGCGTGTCGGGGTCGGGAATTCCGCGGGCGATATGGAAGATCTCGTCTTCGGTTGGCGTTTGGATTGACACGGTTCGTCTCCGGGGCACTCGGGGGCGGCTGAACGTTGTCCAATGCGAGATGACAGATCCGATTCCCCGATCAAAGATCGAAGTTTATCGATTTTTTTCCAGTTCGAGCCTCAACCACCCTTTCGCATAAACCCAATCGGCGTCCGCGGTCGATGTTGCAATCTGTAGGGAGTTCGCTGCCTGCTCGATCGTTAACCCGGCGAAATACCTCAATTTCACGAGCTTGGCTTTCCGGGGGTGGGACGTTTCGAGCTTTTTGAGTGCTTCATCGAGTCCGAGTAGATCCACCTCAGCTGAGTTGGATTCTGGCTCTGCGGCGGACAAGGAGATCCGCTTGCGATTACCACCCGAACGAAGCGATTTTTTACGACACGCCTGATCGACCAATATCCGTCTCATCGCTTCCGCGGCGGCAGCGAAGAAATGGCCCTTCGAGTCCCATTGCTGGGGATTCCCTGCTTGGACAAGCCGCACATACGCCTCGTGAACGAGTGCAGTCGCCTGCAGCGTTTGGCCGGGCTTTTCATGCGCGAGCCTGGATGCGGCCAACTTGCGCAGCTCCTCATACACCAACGGCAGCAGTTGATCAGCCGCCAACGGATCGGTCTGTTCGATCTGAGCAAGAATCTGGGTTACATCTGACATAGGCCCAACATAGCGATCCTGCGCGGCAGTCTCCAGCATTTGAAAAGATGAGGCAACACCCGGCATGAGGACCGGCAATCATGTGTGCGGAAGTGCTCATGCGCGTTGGCTGACTCGTTCAAGTACAGAGGAGCAAGACGCAACACCGCCGACAAATGGGCGGATCGTAAAGACTGGGCCGCAGCCACTCAGGGGCATGTGCACTGCTTCTATTCTAAAATCGGTTCCATTTTCGTTTCTCGGCATTAGAATTCGCCGCCCCATGTGCTGTGTTCGGATTCGGCTTGGCAGTTTCATCATCTGCACGATTCGTACCGCTGTCCGAACTTGAGGCGTCCATGCTTGACGACACATTGCTCGAACTCCTCCGTGGTGTCGATGAAGTTACAGATACGGTCCAGATGCGAGACCAGGAATGGATTTGCTCGGCGACGTGTCAGCTGATAAACCAGGGAGTACATCGTAGCCGACACGAAGTAGAGCCCGATAAAAGGCAGGATGAACGCGAAGAACCCTAGGACAGGCAACGCCAACAGCAACAAAACGCACTTTGCCAGATTCTTTCCTAAGGTTATCAAGGCCCCTTTTCTCAATCCAATTCGAACGTCCGCAGCGCAGAGGTCGCAAAACGAACAGGGAATGTCAATCGCTTGGAGAGGTCCGCCTTCGACTTCTACGTAGCGAATGGAGACGTGCAGGTGGTTCGTGCCCCAAGCTTGCGGACATCGCTGACACTTTCCGTCGAAAGGATACTTTTTGTCATGAATGAGTCGGATGAGGCGTTCCAACTTAGATTCTCCGATCGCTGAACCGTCACTCTGGCGTTCTAACTGCGAAAACGCCGGCGCATTGAATTCACCCAGACACGATGGGCATATTTGGGTTGACTTAGCTTGAGTGGCCATAGCGTTGTTATTTGATCTGCACCGGCACTTGAACTTTCGCTGACCTTTCACTTTTCCGAGCAGCCCTTGCGTCAATGCGACGACGCAAAAGTGGGCCAATGTCCATGCATCCTGGTCGTTGTTCCATCAACCGATAATCGTCAAGGTACTCGCGTGCGCGGTCGAATTCACGCCGTCCATAGGCAAAAGCCGCAAGGCAATACAGTACGTCTCCTTTGTCGATCTTTCCTGACGCTTCTTCGATGACTCTTTCGGCATCAAGCTCGCCGGCGAGGACACCGAGGATATCGGCGAATGGCGGGAATGCACTTCTGTCAGCATCCAAATCAGAATTCCAAATCTCTTGTGATTGTTGGCGAGCGTATTCGTATTCGCCAAGAATTGACAGCTGACTCAGCGCCATGACCTGGTACGGTACCGGGACATCTGATTCAACCAATTCCTTCAGCATCTCAATCGCCTCTGGCTCTCGCCCCCTCATCTCTGCAAGAGCGCGGGCGTGCATCCATTGAATCCACGATTCCTGTTGACCCTGTGACTCCAAATAGTTCAACGCCGTCCCATAATCCTGTTCCTCCATGAGAAAGTCGACGTAATGGAAACGTGCCCACCCGTCGACTGCGTTTTTGAGAGCCGCTTGATACACTGCTTCAGCCGTCGTGCGTTCGCCAATCTGTTCAAGGAATCGACCAACCATTGAAAGACGCGGGAATTCCCCTCGCTTTTGAATCTGTGAGCAAACGTCACGCCCGAGTTCCTTAAACTCTTCGGCCTTTTCCAAATTGCCAACACGCTGGGCAACTCGATGTGCCTGGCAAATTGCCTCCAGATAATAGATCATCGCATAGTCACTTTCTGGCAAAAACCGCATGGCAATCTGCGCCTGGCTCACTCCTTCCTCAGCCATCGACAGATCATGCTCGGCAACAGCCGTCCAGGAGGTTGCTTTCGATTTCACCAGTAGAGCAAGCGGGCTTTTTTGTTTCCTGAATAGAGCTTCCGCTGTCACATCTGATCCATGAGGGTCGGCGTAACTCAATAACGCACGAAAGAGCCTGTCATCGCTAGTGATTGGATCGGTTGCGAAAGCCATTTTGGCGTGTTGCAGTGCGGAGTCCGTTTTCCCCATGTTCATATAGAGTTCTGAAAGCAGGGCATGTATTGCGGGACTTTCGTCACCCTGATCCAGGCAAAACAACAACAGACGTTTCGCCTCGGGGAATTTCCCGGCGAACAGAGCGGCAATACCGCGGACACGATTCTCCCAAAGAGGATCAGAACCGGCCTCCAGTGCCGCAGCCAACGTCTCCTCTAAACCTGCATGACGCTGGTTGACTGCATGTTGAACCGCTTCGCGCTCGAGTGCACGGCGGGCTTGATCCCGAGAGCGGGCAGCCGAGTCTGCGTAGAGTGCTATCGCCGTCATTGCGCTAAGGACTAAGGCAATGAGGAAGACTCCAACAGATACCGCGACGCGATTTCTCTTCGCGAACTTGGAAAGTCGGTAAGCCGTCGATGGCGGGCGTGCTTGTACCGGTTGTTCCCCTAAAAAGCGCTCAAGGTCCTCGGCAAACGCGCTTGCTGCCGTGTATCGCCTTGTCCTATCCTTCTCTAGCGACTTGAGGACGATCCAATCCAGGTCGCCTCTTACGGATTGATTAAGCTTCAGTGGATTCGTCTTTCGATGCTCGGCCACCGTTGTAGCGGTTTTGCCCAAGCCGCTGATCCGGACGCTGGCTCTGGGTGGTTCCTTGTCACGGATAATTCGCCGCTGTTCGTCGAATCCCGCCTTTTCGAGCTCGTTCTTTTGAAACGGCGTCGTTCCCGTGAGCAACTGGTATAGCAGAACCCCCAAGGAATAGATGTCGCAACGGGTATCGACGCCGAGTCCGCTTAGCTCTGCTTGCTCAGGGCTCATGTATAGCAGTGTGCCGACAATCTGCAGATGTTCTGTGTAGATCGTCGTGTCGGTCAGACGAGCGTTGAGCGCCTTGGCTACGCCGAAGTCAATCACCTTGGGCACCGGATTTCCATCGTGCAGCGTTACCAAGACGTTGCTGGGTTTGATGTCGCGATGAATAATGCCTTTTTGGTGCGCGTGTTGAATCGCGTGACACACCCGAATGAATAAGATGATCCGCTCATGGATCGTCAGGCGGTTGCGATCACAGTACTCGGTAATCGGGACGCCTTTGACCAGTTCCATCGCGAAATAGGGACGTCCTGACTCGGTGGTGCCCGCATCGAGGACTTTGGCGATGTTGGGATGATCCATCATCGCCAACGCCTGACGCTCCGCCTCGAACCGCGCCACAACGGCCTTGGTATCCATCCCCGGCTTAATGACCTTCAGCGCGACCTTGCGTCGGATGGGGCGATCCTGCTGCGCGACGAATACCGTTCCCATCCCGCCCTCGCCGATTTGCTCCATCAACTTGTAGCGGCCGATTGTCGCGCCCGGGTGTTCGGTACCGGGCCTGATGTCGACCGTTGCGGCCAGCCGCTGATCGTTGGACTTCAAGAAACCCCGCTCCTCGTTGTGGACCTTGAGAAGTTCCTCGACGCGTTCTCGAAGGCCTTGGTCACCAGCGCAGACCTGATCCAGATATTCGGCCTGGGTCTCTCGGTCGGGCTGTTTCCGTGCAATGTGGAAAATACGTTCTTCGTCAAGTTGCTGGTTGTTCACCTGAGTTATCCCTCTCGAAGAAACGGCTTATCTCGACGTGTGATGCGTTGCCACGAAGTTAACGCGATTCGCTTTTTTCGATCCATGTGATCAATGCTCGACTCCACGGCAATTGAGGAAAGCTCATTTGGCACTGCGTCTCACAGCGTTTCAGCCACTGGAGACTGTTTCTTCCATCCGCCCCGGACTCCGAATCCCAGGCGGCGATGGCAATGGCCCAATACGCGAAATTGAGATTTGTCCGGGGATAGCCGGACTCCTCTGCGCTCGCGATCAGCATTTCTGAGCTGTAATCACCGTTTCCCATCAGACGCGATCGGTAAAATTTTGGAATCTCTTGCCGATACCATTTGCTCGGGTCGCTCAATTCCGACTCATCAGCGTCCGAGACCACGTCGTTTACGATTCGTATGGCCTCGTTTCGTTTTCCTAAGAGCATGTAGATCTCAGCGGCGTGAACCGCCGCATCAACCGATCCACGCTGGACGAGCGTTTCAGCGCATCTCCCGGCTTCAGCTTGATGACCACTTAACACGTACGACAATCCCAGTCCTCGCCATCCGTATACGGAGGAATCACTTGCTTCAATGGCCCGCTTCACGTGGGTATCGAGGCCGACACTCAATTCGCACGCTAACGCGATGTAGTAACACGACGCATAGTCGTGCAGCTTCTCTTCGTCGTCGACCGACGCATTTTTGTAGGCAATTAGCGCTCTTTCACGACCTCCCTGCAGAACACCGGCTTGATCAAGACCGTAGTAATATGCTGCAAGGAAGAAGTCCTCCCAACCGGTTCGGGACCGGCTTTCCAAATGCTCGACGATCGGCTTCGCGTCCGTCAGGGTTCCAACCCAATCAGAGTTTCCATTCGCCAGAAGCGAGTTTGCGACAAGCAGATGGGTCGCAAGTGCTTGGGAAGGGATGCGTGAGTCGAATTTGTATAACAACCGCAGCGAATCCACATCTGCGATGGCCTGGTTGATCAGGTCCTGTTCTCGGTTGGATCCGAGTCGGGGACCCGCACGAAGAACGTAGCTTGCTGCCATTCTGCCTCGAATGAGCCTGGCATAGTGCGATCCCGGATCCGCATCCAGGGCGAGACAAGAATACTCATACCCGTATTTTGGAGCGGCGATGTTTGCCAACGCGACGTAGATAAGCTCGATCGTGCTGAGGGAAGTGAGATCAACCGCTGGGATTTTCGCCATTAACGTATCGTGAGTGTTCACAAACATGTCGATGTTGCCCTGACCGTCATAGGCGTCCGTGAGCATCGCGAGTAGCCCTACATCTTCGGGGCTCTCGCCAGTGAGGTTCTCCAGGAGATCAATAGCCTCGTGAAATTTTGAAGTGTGCAGACACAAAATCGCCTGCAGTGTCTCTGCATAACGGTCATCTGCATTTGTCTGCCGTTCCAATTCAGCGACGATCTTCTCAGCCTCGTTCTCGTTAGCATTGAGTACACACGAAACGCCATGCCGAAAGGCTGATTTTCGCAGAGAGTTCATTGACTCCTGAGCTACCCTGCGTTCGTCAATTGCCCACAGTGCCAACGACAGGCTGATCGCGGTCGCCGCTACGAGGAGGGTTGTAATTGCAGACGCCGTTACGACCGCCACTGTGTTGCGTCGAATGAACTTTCTCAGTCGATAGTTTCGTGAAGGAGGACAGGCCTCAACCGGTTCGTCGCGGAGCACTCGCCCCACGTCATCACCAAGCGAAGCAGGTGATTCATACCGCCTGTTCCGATCCTTCTCCAACGCCTTCATGACGATCCAGTCGAGATCGCCTTTCACCTGGCTCTTGAGCTTCTCGGGCGTGACCTTCCGATGCTTGGCGAGGATCGTCAGTTTGTCACCCGACGTGCTCAGCCGGGTGCTCGGCTTCAGTGGTTCTTCTTCGCGAATAAGCCGCTGCATCTCGGCGTAACCGGCTGTGCGTAGCCGTTCAGCTTCCAGCGGTGTCGTTCCCGTGAGCAGTTCGTAAAGCAGCACGCCCAACGAATAAACATCGCTGCGGGTATCGACGTCCAGGCAACTCATCTCGGCCTGCTCGGGACTCATGTACTGTGGCGTCCCGACCATCTGACCGAAGGCGGTGAACAGCGTCTTCTCGGTGAGTTGCTGATTGGTCGCCTTGGCCACGCCGAAGTCGATCACTTTCACAACCGGTTCGCCGTCGGCAAGCGTGACCAGTACGTTGCTCGGCTTGAGATCCCGATGGATGATCCCTTTCTGATGGGCGTGTTGCACCGCCTGACAGACCGTCGCGAATAGCTTCAGCCGCTGCTCGGTGGAGAGTTCGTTTTTGTCGCAATATTCGGTGATCGGTACTCCTTTCACCAGTTCCATGACGAAGTACGGACGTCCGCCGTCAGTGGCGCCGCCGTCAAAGACCCGAGCGATGTTAGGGTGCCCCATCATTGCGAGCGCCTGCCGCTCGGCCTCGAATCGGGCCACCACGGCCTTGGTGTCCATCCCTGGCTTGATCACTTTCAGAGCCACCTTGCGGCGAACGGGGCGGTGCTGTTCTGCCATGAACACCACGCCGAAGCCGCCTTCGCCGATCTTCTGTAGCAGCTTGTACCGCCCGATCTGCTGACCCAACGCGATGTTCAACTCGCCCATGACTTCCGTTGAGGGCGGGTTGTTATTTGACTTTAGGAAACTCTGTTCTTGCTCGTGCACCCGCAGCAATTCCTCGACCCGCTC
>NZ_JANZKV010000336.1 GCF_025060895.1 Stieleria sedimenti
GGGTGCATTCCCATTTAGTTGACGCAAAAATCACGTTAATCGTCGGCCGAAATGAGTTGTTGGTCAGTGGCTTCAACTTTGCAGCTCATTGGACGAGGCTCCCAGTGCCAACTGTCGCTTGCCTGGGTGCGACGGAATTCGGCCAGCTCGCCGATTGATTCATCCCAACGATCAGGAATCAGATGAGCGCGAACTTGAAGCATCTGCTCCGCGTTTTCGCTTTTCCAAAACATTGCATTGCTCTTCAGACGCAAATTGATCACGCGGCGAATGCTGCTTTCGATCGCCCCGCTACCACAAGGGATTCCGCTGCGACGATAGGCAGGGTAACTCAACCGACCCGCTTCACCATGTCGGCAAAGGTAATGGATTTCTGTTTCCAGTTCTGTGGCCGATTTTCCGACGCGTTCTAGGCCGGCGAGCTCATCAACCACTCGGCGCCATTGACCGTTTCGCAGCAGCGTTCGGTACTGACGATAAAGCCCCTGGCGGACGTCTGCGTCGAGCCCAAGCGAAGCAATCGCTTTGGAAACGTGATGCACCGCATGGCAGCAGTCCAAGACCTGATGCGTGACGACGCTCGTTAGTCCCGCATATTGAATGATGCGATCAATACGATCCCAAATCCAGGGGGCGCCATCGGCGACGAACGTCACGCTATGTGCCTCCGCGGCTCCGAGCCGATGCAGATGCATCGCAACCAATTCGGCGATCGCGTCGGGCCCAGTCAGGGTGCCGTCGATCGTCGCTTCATGCTCCTTCACCATCCGCCCCTGCTCGTCGTGAACAAAAATCGTCATCAGTTTAGGCTCCCGCCAGTCCGCTTCAAACGAGCGTGCAGGTTTCTTTGCCGAGCGTCCGGGCGAGTCAGCTTGCCCCTGAGCGACATCATCGCTTGACGCATTGGAAGTCGATGCAGTTAGCATTTTGCCGCGTATTTTCATTCTTCCGCCATCAATTTGCACCGACACTCGTTTCCCGGCCAATTCACCGGTGCTCGCCAACTTGCCCTGCCGAAACAGTTTGAGCCGATGCCGTCGTAGTCGCAATAAGCCGTCGCCAGATTGATAGGCGATCCGTTTGACCGCCTTGATATCAAGTGTGATACCATCGCGAACCAGTTCTCGGTGAGCCACTTCGATCGAAGGACACAATGCCACTTGGCGTGCCACGCGACTCTCCAGCGCGGGCGAGACGCCTTTGCCGAACCCGAATTGAGCAAGCGAAACATGCAAGCCGACGCGGGGCGAATCGTCTCGACCAAGCAACTTTTTCTTAGGGGCACAGTAGAGCGCTGTGGCCCAGAACAGCATGCCGCCGAGCAATCGAACGGCGACCCTAGTCTCGCGCCCTTTCTGAAGCGGTCTTGAGAAGTTGACCCGACTCGATTGGCATGCCTTTTCAAAACCTTTTTCGATCATGGTCGCGGAGATCAGCCCGGCGACGACCATGTCCGCACCGCGGGCAAAGGCATCATGGATGGTTCTTTCCAGCGTTGCGAGTTGCTCGGGATGATCTGAGATCCGTTGTTTCCAGAGCGTAACTTTGGGAACCAACTGAGCGTAAAACAGCGCGAGCATTTCTTCGGCCGACTCAATCCGTTCACCATTCTCTTGCCCCATGTCTAGTCCTTGCATTGTCGTCGGCATCCTTGCTAGGCGAGTGGAAAATCATCCTTGAATCGCCCAAGATACCGTCAACACCGGATCCAGAAACAGCAGCCAAGCCCCCGACGGGTTGCTAGCAAAAACGTCAACTAAATGGGAATGCACCC
>NZ_JANZKV010000337.1 GCF_025060895.1 Stieleria sedimenti
TGAAACCTGGAACCTGGAACTTAAATCTTGGCACCTGATCCCAAACTCGATACGTCACGAACGGCCTGTCCGTCGTCGCACTCCACGGCCAACAAGATCGGGCGCGTGTTGTGGGGGGCGTGTTGGTGGGTCTTGTTCCGCCCTTCGCCGCGGATCCTGTTCGGATGGCGTGTCGTGGTGTTACGCTGTTTCGGGGCGACGGTGACGGCCGAATCACGGATCGACCCGACGGTTCGGATTTGGGCGCCGTGGAATTTAACGATCGGGCGTGACAGTTCGATCGGACATCACGTGGATGTCTACAACGTCGCTCCGATCACGATCGGCGATCATGCGACGGTCTCGCAGTACAGTTACTTGTGCGCCGCGTCCCATGATCTGGCCGATCCGACGATGAAGCTGACGACGTCGCCGATTCGAATCGAGCATGCGGCGTGGGTCTGCGCCAAGGCGTTTGTCGGCCCCGGCGTGACAGTCCATGAAGGTGCCGTGGTCGGGGCTTGCGGCGTGGTCACCAAGGATGTGCCCGAGTGGACGATCGTCGCGGGCAATCCGGCCCGCGAGATTCGCAAGCGGGAAATCAACGCGTGACACAACCTCGATCGGACAGCGCTGATCGGCCGACGCGACTGCCCGTTTCGGTGGTCGTGCTCGCCAAGAACGAAGAAATCAACATCGTTCGATGTGTGGATGCATTGGCGTGGGCGGATGAAGTCGTCGTGGTCGATGATGCGTCGACCGATGCGACCGTGGCGTCGGCCGAGCGGTCGGGGGCTCGCGTCGTCAACCATCCCTTTGAGTCGTTTGCGGGTCAGCGAAATTGGGCACTCGATCATGCCGGCCTGCGAAACGAGTGGGTGTTGATGCTGGATGCGGACGAGGTTTCAACCGCCGAATTTGCCGAGGAAATTGGGCGTGCGATTGAGTCAGCTGGTCCCCAAGTCGTCGGCTTCCGCATGTGCCGCAAAACGATGCTCGACGGAGTTTGGTTGAAATACTCCGACGGATTTCCCGTTTGGATCATGCGGTTGGTTCGGCGAGGCCGCGCGCGATTTGAAGACAGCGGTCACGGTGAAGTGCCGGTGCCTGAGGTCGATGGCGAACTGGGAACGATCCGGACGCCGTTCATTCACGAAGCGTTTAGCCGCGGGATGGACGATTGGTGGATGCGGCACGTCCGCTATGCGGGGCGTGAGGCGGCAAATGAGCGTGGTCAGGACGGCTGCGGGTCGGCGATTGCCGTTTTCAGCCTTGACGCCAGTCGACGTCGTCGTGGACTCCGAACGCTGGCACGTCGGATTCCGGCGCGTGGAGCGATTCGGTTCTTCTATCAATATGTACTGCGTGGCGGTTTCCTTGATGGCGCGACCGGGCTTCGGTATTGCCGCATGATGGCGTGTTACGAATCAATGATTGCGATTCGCAAATCAGAACCGTCGCCGGTCGATCACGATCGCGGCAATTAAGGAAGTAGTCTCTTGGACGCAATCTTTTACATCGTCGTCGCAATTGGAGCCCTATTCGCCATCACGGATTGGCGCACGGGATTGAGCATTGCAATTGTGTTGGATTGCTTTCGAGATCCGATTCGCAAGATGTCCGAAGGCGAACCGACCTTAATGACTTATTGCGTTTGCGCGGTTTGGGGCGCGGCGTTCGTCAATCTATTTTTCGGGGGCCACCCAGGGCTACGGCGCGTCCGACATCGTTTTTCGTGGCTCGAACGCGCGATGACATGGTATATGCTGGGACTGATCCCGGGCGCCGTTTTGTCTCTCGCGCTGTATCAAAACGGTATTCTGTTGGCGGGGCTCGGTTTCATCTCTTACGCCGCCCCGTTGCTAGGCATCGCGTTGGGTGCCGCATTAGCGTTCGAATTAAGGTATTTGAAACGTCTGCTCGAGATCTACGTGATCGTCAATAGCATCGCGTTGATCGGTTCAGTCGCAGAGTACTTGATGTGGGATTGGCCGGCCCTTGGTGGGCTGAAAGGTTTTGAATGGATCCGTCACATGCCGGGTGTGATTGTCCGATTGATCTCGGGATTTTTCCGCAGTCCAGACATTGCGGGCTTTCATGCGGCTAACACGATGATGGTTTCCGCAGTCCTGTTGCTCAATCGCGGTGACAAGGTTGGGTTGCGACGCCGGATCAACCCGCTGTGGCTCTCGACAGCGATTTGGAGTGCCGTCCCACTGCTGCTTTGCGGACGTCGAAAAATGTTGATCATGCCGGTGATCTTCATCATTGCTTACTTGATGTACATCCAATTGGCGGCGCGACGAAGTGTGGCCCAGGTTTTGGGCTACATCATCTTGATTGTCATGATCGGAGCCATCCCACTTGCGATCTATCGAGATGAGGAAGGTCTAGAAGACCACCAAGCCTACTATGCGACGACCATTAGCGATGTTGCGCCGCGACTGAAAGACAATGTCGCAGGGAGTGTCATCGGTACTTTGAAACAGTCTGGATTGATGGGATCCGGGCTGGGGGTGGCAACTCAAGGTGCGCAACACTTTGCCGTTGAGGCGCGTTACGGCGTTTGGCAAGAAGATGGCGTGAGCCGACTGTTCAAAGAACTCGGCGTCCCAGGCGTCGTGCTCATTTCCATCGCGATCTGGATGGTCCTCCGGCACTGCCGTCGCGAAATTCGCCGGCAACGTTACTTGCCCCTGATCGAGTTACAGGCATTGGTCTTTGCACTGGTGATGGCGAACGTTGCCTCCTTCGTCGCCTCTCACCAGCACTTCAGCGGCGATCCCGCAAACGCGTTGTGGGTGCTGCTGTTCGGTGGTGTCTTCGTGGGCACGCTGGCGCTGGACCCACAGAAAACAGTGGTGAGGGCCGGGTAACGTCTTCGCCACGAAAAAGAGTGGGGCCAATGCTGATGGTGAAGTTGCTGACCGGATTGAATGCTTCGCTGGCGTCGAACGAACCACCCAAGACAATCGACGGCTGACGCGGCAGGTCGAGAAAAAAACGAAACAGAAACCACTCAAGGGCGGGGTTTGTGCATCAGCATGGGCCTCGCCCTTCTTGCGTGGTGTCGATGCGGTTCCGCAGAGGGGGTGGTGGGTTGTGAACGGATGTACGGACTGGCTACTGCATCGGTTTGGCCACTGGCACGAGGGGTGGAGATGCCATCGAACAGATACAGCAGGTCGCAAAAAATGAAGGAGCAGGGTTTTTTAGATCGGTTTTGGTTGCATCTATGCAAACTGGTACTATCCTGATCCCAATATGACTCCCCCACAGTTTTCCAAACTTGACGTTGGCATCGGGAATATGACGGTAAGACAGACGATGAGTGCGATCGCGGTCCTTGCTGCGACATTTTGTTGCAGCAACGCGGACGGCGCAGCAGTGGGTTTCTTGGGCTCGTTCAATTCGAGCCAGCCTGGCCCCGTGCTGGTTTCTTTGCCGCGAAACTTTAAGCTGATCCTGACATACACCCCCAATCCAGGCGGCGGCGCGCCGGCGTCGGGTGTTTTCACGTTTTTGTCGACTCCCAATGCTGGCACGACGAATTCAAACTCGCACCCGAAAGTTACGGTCGCAGCGTCTGGAAATATCTCTCTGGGAAATAATTCTGGGCCAGGCGGCACCGACGTCTTCGTCTACAACGGTCAAGTTGCGGCCGGATTACTGGGGCCCAACAATGTGAACTTCGCGTTCAGCTTCACGAAGCCATCGGACACGATCACAATGGGTGGAGTGACCCCCGATAACATTGCTCCGCTGGTCAGTGGCCAATCGTCCATTGCCTTCATCGGTGGGGCTGGCGGTCCGAACGGTGTCGGCACCATCCGTGGGGCACCGGAACCGAGCACGATGATTGCCCTGACGGGACTGGTCGCAGGCGGATGTGGAATCGGCTACCGACGTCGCATGAAGGCGAAAAATGCGGAAGAATTGACGTCGGAAGCCAGTTGACTTCGGTATCCCCCCTCTTTTAACGCGTTCTAAAAAAGCAAGATTCTCGTGAAACGAGGATCTTGCTTTTTTCGTGCCTTCGCGGTTTCTCACTGGATCTGCCGGCGAGAGATCTGCGACGATGCACGGCAAGCACGGTGGACAACAGCTAAACCGCCAGACCCCCGCAGAATGCGCCAACTATGGAAACTCCGACTCAGCCAAAGTATCACGCGGCAGCGTTCTGGGCAGTGGTCTTGCTCGCGCCGTTACCCGGGCTGTCGGTCTATCTGGCCTGGTTGAGCGAATTGGAGCAATATGGATACGTTTTCCCGTTGATTCTGGCACTGATCGCGTTGGTTCTATTCCGCTGGGACTACCAGTTTCGGATGCCCGGCGACGCCTCTTCGATTGGCTTGGTTGCGTTGGGCGTCACGCTGAACCTGTTCGCGTCTTACCGCGCATCCCCTTGGTTGACTGCGATTGCCTTTGCAATGACTGCCGCCGGATGGTTGCGCACCCATCTTTCGTCTGCCCCGGATCGCCATCGGTTGACCTACCTGAGTCTGTTGTTGGTGATGATGATCCGATTGCCGCTGAATCGGGATTTGGCGCTCGCTGCTGCGTTGCAGCGGGTGACATCACGGGTCAGCAGTTATCTGCTCGATTCGTTTGGCGTGACACACTATTTACGCGGGAACGTGATTGAGCTTCCCGGCGGAACGTTGTTCGTCGAGGAGGCCTGCAGCGGCGTGCAATCTCTGTTTACGGTTCTATTCCTGGTCTGCCTCTGGATCGTCTTTCGCCGCAGGCCCTTGATTGCCACCCCGGCATATTTGCTCGCCGGAATGCTGTGGGCGATGGTGATGAATGTTGTCCGGATCACGTCGATCGCACTCGCACAGGAGTGGTATTCGATCGATCTCTCGGCCGGCACACCGCACGAGGCCCTCGGATGGATCTGTCTAAGCGGAGCGGTGCTGATGATGCTTTCGACCGATCGATTGCTGCGGGTGATGTTCTTTCCTGTGCCGCCCGACGAATCGGGAGCGATTTCTAATCCGGCGTCAAAACTTTGGAATTGGTTATTGGTGCTCGGAGTACCAGAGGAGAACGATGCCATCGAGGCAGCGCAAATTGGAAGACGCGTGACCAGTGGCGGCGTGAGCAAACCACTGGGCACTGCATTGCTGGTCGGGGCTTTGCTGCTGTGTCTGCCGAGTTTGGCGATGGGCTATCGGATTGTTGCGACTCGATTTGACACGCAATTGGCAAAAGCTGAAAGACCTTTGTTATGGGATCCGGGGTCGTCACTGATGAACCGAACCGGTTACGCGTCAGCCATCACCGACCACCAGATGCTGCGTGACGCCAACAGCAAACAGTTGGGCAATCACGCTGACGTGTGGACGGTTTTTTTAGACGGCATGGCGGTTCGGATCGCGGTCAGCCAACCTTATCCAGAATGGCACGACATGCGACTGTGTTACAGCGGAAACGGATGGCAGGTGAACGATTGGATTGCGATGCTTCCGCCGACCGGGACAAGGACTGACGAGTCCAGTCAACCGATCAATCACTGGGCGGTGTCGTATGCCGAAATGGTTCGGGATACGGGAGAGTTTGGCACACTGCTGTTTTGCGGATTGACGAGCGACCGACAACTTCTATCGCCGCCGATGAGCGGCTTCTATTCGCTATTCGACGATCGCATGAAGGACAGGCAGTCCCTACAGTCCAACATCATCATGTTGCAGCTTTGGACCGAAACTCAAAAGCCATTGATGCCTGAGCAATTAGCAGAGCTTCGAGAGCTGTTTGATTCGTTTCGATTGACGGTCCTGGAGGAATTGAACCCAGATCCGAAGGCACCTCAAAGTGCAGGCAGCGCAAACCTGACGATGGTGACCGATAACGGGGGGAATCGATGAACGTTGCAAAAGTCCTGCGACGTTGGTGGCGGCTCTACCTGTCGGCGTTTCGTTTTGTAATTTCTTTGCCACGTACCCTCAACGTGGTTGAACTTACGATTGATGCGTTTTCGTTTCCCCAACACGATTGGGCAAAGCGATTGCGTCGCGATTTGGCAGATGATGAATCCCCTCTCACCTGGCAACAAGCACTCAATCCGCTGTACTGGGTGGTCTGGACGGTCCGATTCATGATCCGTTGGATCACCAGTCGGCCCTACATGACGCTCGCGCCTTCGGTGCCCGCATTGGTCGTCGCCGTCATTCTCATGGCGACCGTCTTGAGCGTTGTTCGGCGAGATCAGGCGGCAACACAGACGATTTACTTGGATACCTTGCGGACTTCGATTGCCAATGGAAACACGGAAGTCGCTTCGGTCGCCGTTCAGCGATTGCTCGCGATCGATCCGGACAACTTGGAGCACCAGTACCAGTTGGCCATGCTGGACGACGAGTTGGGTAGAAAGGAGTCTGCACGGATGTCGATCTATCGGTTGGCCATCCAAGAAGAATACGGACCGGCAGCGCTGTGGATGCTGAAAGCGTTGGTCTACGACGATCCGGCGTCTGATTTGAAGCATGGCGATCAACTACACCCGCAGCTCATTCCAAGAACGCAATGGAGCGAAGACGAGAAAAAGATTTGCCATCGCTGCGCAACCGTTGCGATCACCAAACTGCCATCTCAACGTGCTATTTTTGCAAAAAAAATGTACGCAAGATTTTTGACGCAAATCGGTGCCGCAGGGGACGCGTTGGCGCTTTACAACACGATTGCGGATGTCGATCCCGGAGTCAATCTTGTAGCAGCCCAGTTGGCCAATCAATTGGCCCAACAGACCGGAGACTACCTCACCGTTCAGCGATTTGCTAAGGCTGCGATTCGAATGATCGAACCGGTATTGTTGGCCGATCCGACTTCCGTCCCCACACGCTTGAACTATGCACAGGCTCTGGTATTGGACGAGCAAGACGAACAAGCCTACCAGACGCTTACCGAAGGCTATCAGTTGACCGGTGACGGTTTGCTGCTGTTGGCGGCTGGCGAAGCGAGAATTTTTACCGCCGAGCGACTCAAACGCGATGTCGGTGCCCGGGAAACGCTCGCCGAACGAGGCCCCATCCTCTATCAAGCGCTCGAGTTGGCTCCCAAGAGCCCGGTGGTGCTCGAGGCCGTCGTGCAATTTTCCATCGAATGCAGCGAAGCGGATGACCAGGCCTTGCAGAACGTTCGCAGGAAGTTGCTCAGTGGGGTCGATCCGCCGGCGATGCACTTTATCGAAGGCACCGTGGCGCTGATGTCCGGGGACCACGAAAGTGCTCAACGGCACCTGTCCCTGGCCGCCAATGAATGGAAAAACATGGCGGGCCTGCTGAATAATCTCGCCGTCACACTGTCGCAAAATGGAGACACCGCCAAGCTTCCCCAAGCGTTGCGGTTGTCCGATGCCGCCTTGGACCAGTTGCCGGGACATCCGTATTTGCTCGAAACCCGCGGTCAAATCCTGCTGCGAATGGAGCGTTACGAGGAGGCGATCGTGGATTTGGAGGCCGCGCTGAAGGAACCCGCGATGCGTCCGCTGGCCCACCCGTCCCTGGCAATCGCCTATGAAAAATTGGGCGAAGACGATCTGGCCGGACAGCACCGCCGCCTGGCCGAACGCCACTCGGCCTCGCCACAACGCCCCTGAGCGGGGTTAAATCGACAAGGTTTTGACCAGCGCAGGCCCCGTAGGCCCCGCGCCAAACGGCTGATCATNNTCGATTTAGCGGTATTGGGCTCGCGCCCTGTCGCTAACAAAAGGCACCCCGCTTGGCGTCATCGTAGGAGCCATCGGGCCGTCGGTAATCAGGTGAGTAACGATTGTGTCGAACGTCGCCATCGCAAGAGGGGCTTGAAACCATGTCATGACTAAGGAAGGATAGGGGGTTCCAAGAACAACGAGGTTTTGCCGCTTGGCAAATGTCGCTTCGGAAAGACGGCTTTAAGTTTCTTGCCACGGAGATGTTTTTTCCGACGGTGCCGATTGGTCGGCGTACCGGTTGTGCAGGAAGCTTGGAACGAAACGATTTTACGATCGGCGGACAGATTTTCGCCTCGGCTTGGATGCACAACTTAGGGCCCGGACGAACCGGTGCCTGTAGGTTTCTGAGGGAACACCCTCGCGCAAAGATGCGTCAAAAAGGCTGAACCGTTCAAGAATGTGAACTACGCTCGGCCCTTATCAATCACGCACCTCCAATCCTTCTACCTGTGAACTCGTCGATGCTGGATCAGACTTCACCACAGCCGGTCAACTACGACTCGAGTGCTACGCTTGATCCGGCGCAGGAGCACCACCATGGCGAGACCATTTTGACGGTGCTGTGGCGTTTCAAGTGGCTGCTCGCCGCCTTTGTCGCCATCGGAACATCGATCGGTTACTGGATGTACAAGCAGAAACCGACGACGTACCGTGCGACCACCCAGTTGATGTTCAAAAGTGATACGCCGATTTCGTTGGACTCCAACACCGGGATCGTTCGCGGCGGGATCCCCAGCGGCAAGCTGATGCAATCGCTGATCACCTCTGACGCCATTGTCCGTGGCGTCGCAGCCAATCCCGAATTGAAGTCGATTCCGTCGTTGGAATCCAGCACCGAGAAGCAGATCGTTTCGCTGGTTCGCAGCGGCATCCGGTTTCAAACGCTGACCGATCAGGCCGATTCGCGGGATCGGATGATTGCCGCGCTCAATTTTGACGGCCGCGATCCCCAGGTCTGTGTCGCCACCGTCAACGCCGTCAGCCAGGCGATCAGTCAGCACTTCGAACGCGAACGCCAGTCGACCATCAACGAAGTCGGCGAATTGGTTCGCAACGCGATGGACAAGCTGATCCGCGAACAGAAAGACCTCGAAAGCGAATACTTAACGTTTCGCGACAACGCCGACCTGGAATGGAATGTCGAAGGACAAGCGATCAACCCCTATCGAGAACGACAGTTCCAGCTGCAATCCTATCGAACGGAACTGGAGCAAAAGAAACGGGAGCTCAACAGCGATCTGCGTCTGGCGATCAACACCCGCAAACTGCACAGCGACCCGGTGCTGGTGGCACAAATCATTGGCCATCTGGGAAGCGTGGTCAATGAATTCGAGCCGCTGCGGCAAATCGTCGGCCCCGGAAACGTGGCACACGATGACTTGACGCTGAAGAAGCTGGAAGTCGAACGGACTTTGATTCCGTTGCAGATCAAACGTGATCAGTTGGAACTTGCTTACGGTGCGTCTCACCCCGAAGTGAAATCGATCGCAATGCAGATCGAAAGCTCGCAGAACAAGCTCAATGAGCTGAACCAACAGATGTCCGAGCGGATCGCCGAATTGCGAGCTCAGTCTCAACGGGTCGATTATGACAAAGAGGCGCGGGAGGCTCGTGACGAACGGGCCCGAATGGCCGTCGATGCTTACATCCGTGGGCTGGAAGCACAACTGACCGTGCTCGCCCAGGACATGAGTGACATCGATTTGCAAATCGAACAGCAAAAAGACGAAGCGGACAAGCTGAAGATCGTGGAAGAGCGAGACGCCTCGTTCAACCGCAGAATCGAAACGATGCGAGGCTTGGAAACGCAATTGGAGCAACAGCTCGCGGCATTGAACTTGGCCGATGTCAAAGGCGGGATTCTCGTCGAACCGTTGCTGGACACCGGTCAAGCCTATGAAACCGGACCCGATCTGAAAAAAGACCTCGTCCTGTTCGGCATGTTGGGGCTGGGATTGAGCGGGCTGCTGGCGATGATCTTCGAAAGCACCGCCAAAATGTTTCGCAGTGCCGAAGAGGTCCAGCGCGAGTTGCGTCTTCCTGTGTTGACCCACATCCCGCTCGATGAAGGCAGGATTCAACAAGGCAAGGGGCTGGTCGATTCGGAGATCGCCAAGCTGGACCCGAAACTCTCAGTCGTTCACCGCCCCTATTCTCCCGCGGCCGAAGCCGTGCGTGGGGTGCGGACGGCGATGCTGTTCGACCGCCGGCAATACAACAGCAAGGTGTTCCAGATCACCAGTCCGCTGCCGGGCGATGGCAAGAGCACGTTGGCGGCCAACGTCGGCTGCTCGGTCGCCCAATCCGGTAAGCGGACGTTGTTGATCGATTTGGACCTTCGTAGCCCTCGGCTGTCGCTGCGATTCAATCTGGAGGCCAAGACCGGGCTGACGAACGTGCTCAACGGCGAACTCGGACCGGCCGAAGCGGTGCACCAGTCGCCGATCGAAAACCTGGACATCCTCCCTTGCGGTCCGCTGCCGGCAAACCCGGCGGAAGCATTGACGCTTGCCGAACTGGCCGAAGTTTTTCAGTGGGCTCGCGATAACTATGACTTCGTAATCGTCGACACACCGCCGCTGCTGATGGTCAGTGATCCCGCCGTCGTCACGACCTACGTCGATGCCGCGATGTTGGTCATGCGGATCCGACGACGGTGCAAGCCGAACGCCAAAGAAGCGATCTCGATGTTGCGAGCTGCCGGCGCGCGTGTGATGGGCGTCGTGGTCAACGAAATCGACGATGTCAGCGGTGGAGCCTCCTACAAGAGCAGCGCCAGCGGAAGCTACCAGTCGATCGGCTATGGTTACGGCGACAAGTATCGCCGACGTTACCAACAGGAAGCCAAGACCCAAGACACCTACGTCGTCAAAGGTAAACACGCTTCCGATCCGGTGTCAGTGCCCGCCGCCCCAACCGAGTCCGTCGACCAAGCGGGGAGTTGCGAAAGGGAATTCACTGACCCCGAGTTCACTGACCCGGAATTCGCCGACCGCAAGGTGACAGCCCCCGACGCCGCTCCGTTTGCTCCCAAGGTCGCCCCCGATCGGCGACGGACCAACGTGCGTTCATAGGCCAGGACCGCGCCGCATGAATCGAATCAGGAACCGATCCGGAAGCCAGCCGTTTGGCAAACGCAGACCGTTGGGTAGTAAGAGTCTCGGCTCCATCGCCGTTGTTCTGCTGGTCGGGTTCTACGCATTTGCCCAGCCCCACCTGAATGATCGGTTCGGCTGGCAGCTTCCCGGCTTGAATCAGCAAGCCGAACAGGACGCGTCCCCTGTCCCAACCGGGCCGACACAACCCCCAGACCAAACGCCGAACCGATCGGCTTCCGGTTCCTCCGATGCCATTGACCAAGACGGCCGAAATTCGAACGCCGATCTGCGTTACGGGTTGCTCCGTGAAATTCGGCCCAATGAGTTCCTTTCGCCGGAAGGATTGCGGTACGTACCCGGAAGCGCGGAAGGGCACCGGCTGGAGCACCTGCGACGCCACACCGAGGACATGCCATCAAGACCTGGGAAACACGGCGTCTTTGATGGGGGAATGGAAGGCGCGTTGGTGACCATCGACGATGCCTACCGGCGGGCCAAGACGAAACAACGGTCGACAAAACAAACCGATCGAGATCGAACCATCTACACCGTCGACATGGAACGACGGGTCGGATACGTCGGCGGCCGCGAAGGCAAACGCCAACACCATCCGATCGCCCGTCGGGTCAAGTTGGTGCTCGAAGACACCATCGTGATCACCGCCTACCCGTTGTAACGCAACGATGAATCAGGACCACCAGCACGACGTCGCCCAACCGCCTCTGAATTCAGGGCCGATTCGATCGGTCGCGATTTGCCCGATCTGTGACGGCGGATTGTGCGGCGTTCGGATCTGCACCGGGGACGATCCCACCCAGCCGCTGCCCGACCGCGGTTTTGTGATGTGCGACGAATGCGAAGCCGTTTGGATGGAACCCGATGTCCAATCGGAACATCATTACTTGGATGCCCAAAACCCGGAATGCCCTGTCTGTCACGGGGGGCTCTGGGCGGCGAGTCGCTGGGCCGATCGCCAGGACGTCCAGCGGATGGGGTGGGGCGATGCGATCGATGCCGATCTCGATGCCGAGTCCGATGTCTAGTGCTGTGTCCGCGTTCAATGTTCGCGCTGCGTTTGTCAAGCGGAAAAAGGGCAGGGCCTTGACCAACACGGGATTGCGCAACCGTTGGTGTCCAGCCTTTAGGCGTTCCTACTCGCTGCGGAGCAGCGACAGAGGGCGGCTAAAGCC
>NZ_JANZKV010000338.1 GCF_025060895.1 Stieleria sedimenti
GCGCCGACGCGGTGACCACCAACGTTCCACAACTGAATTGATTACTACCGGAATTGGGCAACCACGAAGGACACGAAGAGCACGAAGGATGGAATTCGATGACCTTTCGCATCGCGTCATTGGGTGTGCGATTGAGGTCCATCGTGAGTTAGGGCCAGGACTGCTAGAATCTGCGTATGAGCAATGCCTCGCCCATGAATTGAGTCGAAATGGTATCCGGTTCGAGCTCCAGCATCCCCAGCCGGTCGAGTACAAGGGGTTGAAACTGGATTGCGGTTACCGAATTGACTTGCTTGCTGAAGGTGAATTGATTCTCGAGTTGAAGAGCGTGAACAAACTGACGGGGGTTCATGAAGCACAATTGCTGACGTACATGAAACTATCCGGCACAAAAACGGGATTGCTGATCAATTTCAACGTGGTCAAACTAAAGGACGGAATCAAGCGATTCGTCCTGTGATCCTCTGGCCTTCGTGCTCTTCGCATCCTTCGTGGTTCACTCTTTGCCCGGACCGCAGGATGCCGAGTAGAATGTGGAACCATGCCATGCACACGAAGGCCACGAGTCAGGTCAATCGGTTTGGTCTGAGTCGTTCGCGCGGCCTCGGTGATGGCCGCCGTTCTGCCACTAGACTGACGCGATGGAATCTGGCTTCCCACAATTGGACGTCGATCTGTCCGATCAATTGCTGATCGGTGCTGCACTGCTCGCGCCAGCGTTTTGCGATGACTTGTCGACGTGGCGAATGACGATCACTCGTGACGGCGTCGTCAATCAGGAACTAAGCGTCGCCCACCATACCGAAATCTATGCGAGTGTGATTGTTCATCTCCGATCCGTCATCCCGCACGATCTCCTTGCCAAGATCGAAGCCGAGGCACGATCCATGTGCTTCCACCAATTTGATGACGACTATCATGCGACGTGTACGGATCTGCAACATACGTCAATAACCTTGAACCTTGATGCGCGATCCAAACGCGTAACCGCCTATGGTCCACACGCGCTTGCGCACGAAGGAAATTCCGATATGATTGGGTATTGTCGGCTGTGGGACATGTTGCTTGACCTTGCCCCTTACCAAGGGACTGATTCTCATCCCGCTCCCGAGGATCAGGTGCTTTCACGCATCCGTGCCATCTATGGACCGTGGTGACGCCGGAATGGGCAGAACCATCCGATGCAACCGAGCGGCGAAGTCGGGCGTTTTGAAGTGGAAGATCAACCGTCGCCGCCGGCTGATCGGTACCGTTCTGTCTATTGAAAGGATTCATCAGTGATCAACTGCCCGAACTGTGACATCAAATTCAGCCCGAGCTACGCGACGTGTCCAAGGTGCAAGAGCTTTGAGACTCCGGCACGCGACCGCGAAAAGTATCTCAAACGAAACGCAGCTGATCGGATATCCGAAGGGGAAGATCCCGAATTCGTCCGAGATGGATTGATTCAGAACGGTTTTAGTGATGCAGAAGCGGACTCGATCGTACGCGACGCTACCGGCGACCTCCGATCCGACACGCGCAGTGGTGGGCTTCGACGCCTTGCCGCCGGCGTTGCGATGCTACTCTTTGCTGGATTGATATTTCTCGTCGTTTCGAGCGGCAATCGCATCCGCGGTGGGGTTGTTGTAATCGTTTTTTTTGCAATGCTCGGTTTTGGACTACTGGCGACCTTTTCTGGCCTTTACACATTAGTCACGGGACGAGAATCGAAAGTCGCTGGGAGAATGGCGGATGGGCTCAAGAGAAGATAGAGACAGGACAGAACCATCGATGTATCGGACCCGCGGAGGTGGATCGGTTCGGCCATCGCAACATTGGCTCGCTGTCGCCCGATAATTCGTGACGTTCTGCCAATATGTTTGCCGTCAATCTTCCTTCTTGCCATGAATGAACGCGACATTGCACGAATCGAAAAAGTGACGCACTGCTGTCTGCCCAGCGGTTACAGAGAACTGCTTCTGCACTTTCCTCCGATGCTCAAGGCAATTCTTGAAACAGGACCGAAAGACGCGAGGGAGATATTTACTGACACCGCAACCATCGTCCGATGGAATAAGTTTTTTCGCGATCCAGACTATGAATACGAAGACAGCTACGGTGAGATGCGTACCTTTCCGCCGCACCATATCGTCATAGGCGCAAACCTAGGTGGAGACTTCTTCCATCTCAACATAAGGCGGAAACGCACCGCCGTGTTGTTCTGGTGTCACGAAGACGGGGAGATCTCCACGCACTCAAAAGATCTCTCTGCCTTCATTCGATCCATTTTTCGCTCTGCCTGTGAATTTTCGGTCAATGGGCGTAATCTTGGGTGACTTTGCTGCGGTGTGTCACATACGTTAATCTGGCAGAACCATGACATGAACCGAAGCGGCGGAGTCGTGGTTTTTGAAGTGCAGTATCCTTTGCCGCCGCTCGGTTATGCCCGACGTTCTGTCGCTAGGAGGATGTCGCCTTCAACGATGACACTGAAGCCCGTAAGGAACGCCCTTCAATCGAGACGCGACTGCTGCGTTGTTTGCGGATTTGGAAGGTGTCTCCAGACACCATTGTCGAAGGCGGTCGCACTCTCATTCAAGAGATTTGCGGCTTGCTCGAATTTTACATCTGCGGATGCATTCATTACGGCCCAAACAACCTCGGTGGATGGTGGTCTGACGGCGTGATCCAACTTGAGATTGCAAATCCCAAACCAGATCGATTTAAACTGCTTGGTGTGACGTGGATTGACTCACTTGGCATCGCACCGTTTGAAATTGACTTGGAACTCGATCCGAACGACGAAACGTACTTTGCTAAGACCATCTTTCGCATTGGAATGCTGGACAACCACGGACTTCCGACCGTTTGCAGTCGTAATCTCACGCCGTCGCGTGTGCTTGAGACTCGTCCACGATACAATCGTGACTGGGCGATGGCGGTTGAACTGACACCACCTGCCCAAAACGCGACAGAACCATGCGATTAACCGAAGTCGCGGAGCTGTCGTTTTTGACAATGGGAAATCGTTTGCCGCGACTCGGTTATCGCGGCCGTTCGCGCTGCTTACCAACGCCTGAAATCAACGCTGCTGACCGGTGTGCTCGAAAGAACGCCCACCTGATGTCACCGAACCTCTGTTCCCTGGGATTCGCATTTGATGCCACGGTTCGATAGGCGCGCGGTCGACTCGGCCGGCAAAGACAAACCGACGCCTGTCAGTTCCAACGCTGACAACCGACGCCTGAAATGCCGACTGCTGAATGGGACACTGAATTTCCCAAGGCGATTCCGATCGAGTACATTGGCAGTCCGCGACGATGGTTTCCGCTGGCGTTCCGGCCGAAAGCGCGAACCAAACGATGCACCCCAGTTCGCTCATTGTTGCGATAGGCACACATTAAATCCGTTTCAACTATCACACTGCTGCCGATTCCAATCCGACGGCCCGCGAACGGGGTGATCGTCGACGTTATCGCAGTCAGGAACGATTCTTCGTACTTCCGGCGTAGCTTTGAAGAGAACTTGGATATTTGATCTTGCCAGCGCCATAACATTGGTCGCCCTGAACATTGGTGCCCTCTTTCTCTTGGCATCGCCGTTCGATTCTCCCAAATTTCAACCTCAAGATGCACCTGAATGGTTGGTTCTAATCTACCTTACGCCGAGTATTGTCACCTGCTGGTTGCATAAACGCCTTTGCTTGACCACTGTAAAGGCGGTCATCGTGCATCTCTTAACAGCGTTTGTGTGGATGTATCTTCACACTACCGGGCTACGCGTTGTAACGACATGGCTGGAGGAGCCCAGTTGGTACGGTTACCATTATGAAGATCGCTTGTTTCCAAATGGCTGGCTTGACGGTCTTGAAGCCTGGGGCTGGGCTTTGTTGCTTGCAATTGCCTATGGTCTCGCTTGCTATACTGCAGACAGTGTGTCTTCCAAGCGTCAAGAACTCTTCTCGCAAGAGATGGAGTCCGAGGTCGATGACATGCGCCCGTGTCCGCAATGTGGACGACTACTTTCGCGGACATCAATAATTTGCCCTCGCTGTGAGCATCGTTTCTTGAGGCAATAAGGTACAATTGTGGACAATGCGATTCTGCCAGAAAAAGCTGGTAATCAACTGCTCATTGCTACTCCGAAAGTGCGATAACAACGCGAATCGGGATAGGGGTCCGGTTGCCCGGAACCCCTCCCACACCACCTAGCATGCGGGTCCGCACTAGGCAAGCTAAGCACAGTGCGGTTCGCCGTTTCGGAGCAAGCGCGCTCCATCTTTCTTCGAGCGTGAATAAGCCTTGAGACTGCAGCCAGGCGTTCGATAAGGCTCGGTGAACGCCATGGACCCTTGCCCGAGTGGGCCGGAGGGTAGGCTTCACCGTAAGAGACTCCAAGTGCTTGCAGCTTCTTCAATCGGGTGCGTGGTAAGCGCCAATTGTTCCAGTAGCACGCTCGGACGCGTCGCCCCGAGTGAGTTTGGTTGGGGCACTTGTCCAGGGTGAGCGTTAGACTCTTGCGTTGCTCTTATACGAAGTAATCGATCCAACCGCGAAGGTAAAGTCGAAGTTCGCGAAACCGCTGACGCATCGAAATGCCGCGGTTGCGGGTCAAAATTTCTTTTGCCCGTTGTTTGAACTTCTTGAGACTCTTCGGACTCACTCGGATCTGGCCGCCGAAGCCGCAAGGCTCGACTGAGGTTTGTGCGCGGTGTCTGGGAGACACGATGCGTCGGGATTCTTCGAGGTCACGGGTGGTTCGTTCCTTGTGAAATGACGTTCAGCCCTTCGCCTGACCGTTGGAGTGCGGCCGGTGACTACTATGGCTTTTGCTGACTTCTCAGAGCACGGAATGCGTTACCACATCCGCCCCACCTTTCGGGCAAGCCCTACTCGCGGGTACGCGTCTGAGATCTCCCCAAATAAGGGGCTCCTGTCGCCAGGAGCATCATGATCTGTCCCTGCCCAAGCTCCTCATTTACCTACGCTCAGTATTCCTTCAAGGCATCCGCCGGGCTTCCGGTTCGGCTTCGCGGTCAGCAGCCCGCTGGAACGCTTTGGGTCGCTCCGCGACGGGCCTGGAGTCGTCGGCCTCGTATGAGGTTTCTATTCGTAACCTGGCAGGTCTCGGCGAGAATGTGGTCGACGGCGGTGTTCAGGTCGACACTTACGCACACATTCGCAGGCTTCCTCTCCACGGTCTGTCGCCTCGCCGCAGTTGCCCTCGCCTCGTACTCTCTTTCGCTAGAATTTCATTTGGTAAACTGACCTCTCGAAAGAACCGGAACTAAGTACGGGGGACTTTCACCCCACAAGATCACGCCCATGTTGGGCGTACTGCAACGGCGGCCGCGAATTGGTGTTTTTGATGTGGTGAGTCGACCGCGCGGCCCCGCTGAACCCTACCGCTGAACTTAATCGAATTGCTTACCGCTTCGGCGGTTGATGTGCGGTCGCGGTGGGCTCATGTTGCGTGGGACTCCGGGCCGTAGGCTGACGCCAGCTTCTCTGGGTCCTCTGGCCGTAGGTCGTCAGCGTCTTGGTGCGACAGCCGTCTTGATCTCTTTTGGCCCATCGAGTGATCCATCGGCGCACGACTCCCTCGTGACTCGCGTCGTGTGGTCGAGGTTGTTTTTCTTTGACTCAAAGACGAATCCGACTCTGCACACGACGCGCCGATCCTTGGGAGTCGAGCGCCGTTGGATGTTTGAAGTGCACCACTGAGATCAAAACGCGGCATACACCGCGACGCTGATGAACGGTGTGCAAGAGATTGGTGAAGCGGGCGGTGTTCCTAGGGGAGATCGTTCGACGTGGCCGGGCGCCCTGTGACGCGTCCTTGCGAGAGATCGCGTTGGCATCGTTGTGGGGACATCTGTTGGCTGGCGCGCTGTACTTTGCTGCGACCCCGTGCGGGGTCGATTGGAGGATTGGTGACGTGGTCCGGAGGTGGCGCTGCGCTGACCTCCGGCTACTCGCTGTCATCCCTCCGGGATAGCTCGGACGCCGCGATGGGTGAAGGTTTTTCGCACCTGGTACGCCTGGTAGTGCGAAAAGTGAACAAGAAAGTGCAAACGAGCCGGAGTCGGCCCCACCTCCCGCCACCCAGCTCGAGTTCGCCTGGGCCTGAGAAACTGGCACCGTCTGACAGGATCCGTTCTAATCAGGTCCTGTGACCGGCCCACCTGAGGAGCGACAAAGTTCTGGCGCACGATCTATCCCCGTTCCTCCGCATGCGCGGATAGATCGCAATTCGTTATCCTGATCGAGTGTGATGTGGTACGATTCTAATCATGCCACGGCTTTCAGAATTCTACGGCATCGCCGTCTACATGTATTTTGCGGACCACAACCCACCGCATTTCCATGCGATTTATGGTTCGAGTGAAGCGGCCATCGCGATCGAAACGGGGGAGATCTTGGCCGGAAATTTGCCTCGCCGGGCGCGCAAGCTTATCGTAGAATGGATCGAGCTACATCGTGATGAATTGCTTGACGACTGGCGTCGAGCCACCAACGGTGAGACGCTTATTCCGATCCCACCACTGGATTAACAATGGCCGGATTACTCCATGTTGTTGCGATGGACGTTCCATGTCCATTTCATCTCGAACTCGAATTCTCTGATGGCGATACTCGAGTTGTCGATGTGCGGCCCTTGCTGAACGGTCCCGCGTTTCAACCGCTCCATGACCCAGACGTGTTTGCATCAGCAACGATCGATCCCGTCGCAAAGACAGTGTGCTGGCCGTGCGGGGTTGATTTGGCTCCTGAAGCCTTAAGGTCGTTGGCGGCAACGAATGTCCAGACAGCAGGATAACGCGGCGATCCTTGGGAGTCGAGCGCCTTGAGATGTTTGAAGTGCACCCATGGGCCAGCGAAAAGGGGTCAGACCCCAATAGTGCGAAGCACCCTTCGGGCCGTTCCGGCTATTGGGGTCTGACCCCTTTTCGCGAATCTCTCATCGACCCGAACATTGAAATGGAACAAAGCACTAGGGGAGATCGTTCGACGTGGCCGGGCGCCCTGTGACGCGTCCTTGCGAGAGACTCCGTTGGCATCGTTGTAGGGACATCTGTTGGCTGGCGCGCTGTACTTTGCTGCGACCCCGTGCGGGGTCGATTGGAGGATTGGTGACGTGGTCCGGAGGTGGCG
>NZ_JANZKV010000339.1 GCF_025060895.1 Stieleria sedimenti
TCAGGTACCAATGGCGCGGACATTAGTAAAACGGGATTCAGCAACCGTTGGTGTCTAGCCTTTAGGCCAATACCGCTAAGTTAACATGAATGAGGGGGCCCGGACGCTGGCGCGAACCGGCTGATGTCAAACGAATATCAGCCGTTTGGCGCGAGCCTACGGGCCCTCATCTGAAGAAACGACGCTTAACTTAGCGGTATTGGGCTAAAGCCTGCACACCAACACCCTTGCCCGTGCCATTCGGGTCACGCACCCTACCGCTAACAATGCTTCACAGCGGATCGCGATCGGGGCGCCCAATCAACGTGTCGGCGGAGCGTGGTTCTTGGGCAGTTCCGAGTAGCCGTTTTTGATAAATAGCGAAACGACTTTGGCATGCTCCTGCAGGAGTTCGGCGACGTAGGCGTCTTCGGACGTCTCGCGGACGAGGACGCCGTGCTCGGTGTGTTCCACATCCATCTTGATCTTCTTCGCGTTGGCGAAAATCTCGCGGAACAAGGGGTCACGCATGCGAATCGGGTTGACGTTTTCCATCCGATCGTACATCGATTCGACATGCTTCTGAATTCGTGCCGCCACGTCTTCGTCGTTCGATTCGGTCAGGGTTTCGATGCCGTTGGGCAGGTTCTTGACTTTGCGTCGGATCGTGTCTTTGTGTTCGATCAAGAAAAAAAAGTCTTCGTGATCGATATCGTGCTGGGCATCATGACTGTGCGCCATGCCTGCCCCGCGTCCCATGCCTGCCCCGCGTCCGTTGCCGAAGCCACCGCGCATCGCCATCCCTTTGTCGACCGCCGTTGCCGGTTTGGCGGCAGCGGTTTCGGCATCGTTCTTCGCCGCGGCGCAGTCTTTGCATTGCTGTTTGCATTCGTCTTCGCTACAGAGAGGACATGCCTTGCCGGCTACCGTTTCGGCGACGGCCGCTTCGTCAATTTCGTCTGCCGCGGCGGCGCAATTGCCGCATCCCCCCTTGGCGTTGGGCTTCAGGCAATCGGCGCATTGCGATGCGTTTTCAGCGTCAGTCTTGGCGAGTACCGATCCGGCGTCCTTCGCTGCCAAACAGCAGGCCGGTTTGCCGTCGGTGTTCGGTACCGTTGCAGATGCTGCGGCGTTGTCCTGGCAACAAGCTGGAGTTGGCTTGGCGGATTCGTCTGTTGGTTTGTCGGTGTCGGTCAGTGGTGCGCCGGTCAAACCTGAGGCGAGCACGATCAAAACCGTCAACGTCGCAGACAACAATACAAGCTTCTTCATTGAATTTCCCTTTTACGGTTCGCCCCGTCGACCGGAGCCAGAGTGGATGGTTTCAACGAATGGGTTGGCAACCAGCGTGCCGTTCGAGATCAAGTTTCCGCGTCGCACCGGTCTGGCAGCCCGGAAACCAGCCTGAAACCGAGTAAATTGGCGCTCGATTGACCGGAATTCTTTGTCGCCTGTTTTTCATTTCGATCGCCAGACGTCGATTCTGTAACAGACGCGACCGCCAACTGCGCAAAAATTGCAGGGTCAATCGAGCCGGCGCCTGCATTCATTGCAGGGGCGAAGTCAATCGTCACGACACGTTGCTGGTAGCCGTACCCGATTGACACACACTGAGCGAGAGAAATTGGGCTCATTGGCACAATTCCAAGTGCCAGTCGCGGTTGCGGCATTGGATTTGCGTTGCCCCAAGTAAGAACAATCCAACCAACACAAAGGTGAGTGTCATGAAACGGTTACTACTTGGACTATCCGCAATCGTTGTCCTCGCGATGGTTCCACTGGATGTCAGTGCTCAACAGAGGAGAGGAAGAAACGCTGCCGGGCAGGGTTCCGGACAGGGTGCCGGACAGGGCGCCGGACAACGATCCGCTCAGCGGCGCGGTTCTCAAGGGGCAATTCAGCAAGCCAACCGAGGCCGACAATCAACGGGGTTGTATGGCATCGACGACAACTCGACCGACCTGCTCCGCTTGTGGGAAGAGGAAAAAATGGCGCGAGATGTCTACAACACGCTGGCAAAGACTTCGAGTCAGAGGGTGTTCCGAAACATCGCGCGCGCCGAATCCCAGCACATGCAGTCCGTAGCGAGGCTGATCGGAGGCAGCGGGATGGGGCTTCAGCGATCCAGCAACGCGCCGGGCGTGTTTGTGACACCCGAATACCAACGGCTGTATCAGACCCTGATCGCCGAGGGCAGTCGCAGTCCGCTGGAAGCACTGAAGGTGGGCGCCAAAATTGAAGAAATGGACATCGCCGACCTCCGCAAACAACTGGCCGCCACCAGCGATCCCGGGACCCGTCAGGTGTTAGAGCGATTGATGCAGGCTTCACACAACCATCTTCGCGCGTTCGCATCCCAGATTGCATCGCAGGGATCCAGCTACACGGCGCAGTTCCTGACTCAGGCCGAATTCGACGCGATCGCTCATTCCAGCGGAAACGGCCAAGGACGCCAGGGTGCCGGACGGGGCGGAAATGGAACTGGGGCCGGTAACGGTGCCGGCAAGGGTCCCGGCAAGGGTCCCGGCAAGGGTCCCGGAGGCAATGGGCTCGGCCGCGGTGCGGGAGGCGGCCAGGGGAACGGCGGCCAGGGGAACGGCGGCCAGGGGAACGGCGGCCAGGGGAACGGCGGCCGCGGGAACAGCGGTCGCGGCCCCGCGTAGGAGCTGTGGCTGTATCCGCGATCCGATGGCAGCAAGTCGCCGGCGGTCGAGCGACGCGAGCACCGCCGGACCGGCACGGGGCAACTGTCCTACAATGACCTCCTTCACCAACGCCAACAAGATAACGATGCAGCGCATGATCGCCAAACCAATCCCCAAACCACGGATCGTCGGACTCGTGGTTTTGGTTGCGTTGTGGGTGATGTTTGCGGTCTGGCAGCGTGCCGAACACGTTCATCAATGTCGATTGATCCACGCCACGCTCTCGTCACAAGGCGATGCCTTGTCGACCGCCGTCAGCAATTCGATTCAATCGCATCGTTGGTTCAGCCCCTTTGTCCGGCAGCAGCTTCCGACGACGCTCGACACGCTCGCGCGATCGACTAACGTGCTAGCCATCGCAGTCATCGCAGGTGGCGACGCAGAACAGACGTACGTCGCGGGAGACGAAAGCCTCATCGCATCTCAGTTGCCCGCGGGAGAACATGTCGTCGATGACACGTTGCAACTGGTCCGTGAATTTGAGATGCAAAACGATCCGCCGATGCCGGGGGGATTCTTGGTGCCGATGGAACCGGCGGGTACAAAATCGTTTCGATCGGTTGTCGTTTTGGATCGGACGGAAACCATGTCCCAATTTTACCTCGAAGCGAGAAGCCGGATTCTGATTTTCGTTTTGGGGACGTTGTTGCTTGTCGCCATCGGTGCGGTTTGGCAGTTCACGGTTCGGCTGGCCCAATCCGAAGGAAGGACCCGTTTGCTGACGGCCGAAACACGGCATCTTCGTGAACTCGGGCAAGCGGCAGCTGGGCTCGCACACGAAACACGAAATCCGTTGGGCTTGATTCGTGGCTGGACACAGCGGTTGGTCGACGCGGGGTTGCCTGGAGCAGACCAGCAGCAACAGGCCGAAGCGGTCATCGAAGAATGCGACCGCGTGACCGCCCGGATCAATCAATTCCTCGCCTTTGCTCGCCAAGCCGATCTACAGATTGAAACGCTGGCGATCGAAGACTTGGTGACGGAATTAAACACGCTGCTTCAATCAGACCTGGACGCCAAGGACTTGGATCTGGAAACGGTGGGACTGGAAGCACAACCCATTCAAGCCGATCGAGACCAACTTCGCCAAGTATTGTTCAATCTGTTGCAAAACGCGATCGCCTTTGCGCCCGAGCACAGCACGATTAGACTTTCGATGCACCGGTCGCCCGACGACACCTTTCGAATCGAGTTGGCCGACCAGGGTCCCGGTGCCTGCGAACAAATTGCCGACACTCTGTTCGAACCTTATGTCACGCGGCGTCCCGGCGGTACGGGATTGGGGCTTTCGATCGTGCGACGCATTGCGGCGGCTCATCAATGGGACGTGGGCTACAGGTCCGGCGACGAGGTCGGCAGCGTATTTTGGATTGATGGCATTCGCAGTGCATCAAACATTTCAAATGGCCATCGAACGGCTTCCGTCAAACCGTAAAGGCAACACTGTGAAGCATTTTCCCCATGTGTTTCTTGAGGTTTTAGCGGCAGGGCGCGAGCCCTCCGGTACTTCATCTTTGCCAAAACAACGGAGGGCTCGCGACCTACCGCTAAAAAATGCTTCACAGCGTTGCAATAAAGGTTCCTGGCGCAGATTGGACACATGAAACAAGCATCGCCAGCCCAACCCGTTTTGATGATCGTCGACGACGAACCGGCCCAGCGCGAGCTGATCGGAGGTTTTCTGCAGCGTCAAGGTCTGGAGATCATCGAGGCGTCGTCGGCCGAGTCGATGCTCGAATTGCTTCAGCAGCGTCCGCCGGACATGATCCTGTTGGATGTGCGACTGCCGAACATGAGCGGCATCGAAGCGCTTCCAGAGCTTCGTCAACGTTTACCGACCGTCCCTGTTGTGCTGATCACCGCATTCGCCGATGTGCGGCAGGCGGTCGAAGCGGTCAAACGCGGGGCCGACGATTATTTGTCCAAACCGATCGATTTGGAAGAACTGAAGGTCTCTGTCTTCGATGCGTTGGGATTGCGTTCGGTCGACAATCCCCCTGGCAAGCCGACGCTGCCGCCACTGCCGGCGGAGTTTGTTTGCGAAAGCAGCGCGATGCGGGGCTTGATCGAGACCATCGCAGTCGTCGCGCCCTCGGACGCACCGATCCTGATCCAAGGCCAAAGCGGTTCCGGTAAAGAATGGATCGCCAAGTTGATTCATCAGTGGAGCCATCGTGCGAAACACCCCCTCGTGACGACCAACTGTGCCGGTCTGTCCGCCACCTTGGTCGAAAGCGAACTCTTCGGCCACGTCAAAGGGGCCTTTACGGGCGCATCGGAAAATCGTTTGGGCATGTTTCGTTCGGCGGGGGGCGGAAGCCTGTTCCTGGATGAAATTGGTGAGATGCCGTTGGAAATGCAACCCAAATTGCTGCGCGCCTTGGAGACCCATCAGGTCACGCCGGTCGGCGCGGATCGACCGGTGGACGTTGACGCGCGATTGATCGCCGCGACCAACCGCAACCTGCAGGACGAAGTGACCGAGGGACGTTTTCGCGAGGATCTGTATTACCGGCTGAACGTGGTCGAATTGATCGTCCCGCCGCTTGCGGATCGGCGCGAAGACATCATTCCACTGGCGAAACATTTTGCCAGCCAGTTTTCCAATCGACAGGTGCGTTTTTCACCGCAAGCCTCACGCGCCATGCTGGCCCACACCTGGGTCGGCAACGTGCGTGAGTTGAGGAACGCGATTCAGCGGGCCTGTTTGCTCTGCCAAGGCGACGTGATCCTGCCCGAGCATTTGCCTGCCCACATCGCCGTCGATCAGCGCGCCGAATTGCCCGATGCAGGGCGACTGTCCCAAGTCGAGCGGGCGACGATTTTGGCGACGTTGAAGGAATGTGATGGGAATCGAACCAAAGCAGCAAAAGTTCTGGGGATCAGCCGCCGCGCGCTGATTTACAAACTGCGTGACATGGACGAGGGGAGCGAGAGGCCATGACCCGGCCCGCATGATCTTGTCGTGCGAGCCGCCGGCGGGTTACTCCCGTTGTCTCGGATGACGCTGGGACCGGCACGCTTGCGAAATGCGGCATAGGCTGTCGAACACGCGTCACGCCCCTGTTAGACTGGCATCCGTAAACGATGCCCGACTGCCGTCAAGGTTGGCGTCGCCTCTGGAGCCTGATCAACTGGAAACTGATGACCGCTGTAATTGATTCTGTCGCGTTGGGACTTGATTTTGGAACGGAGTCGGCGCGAGCTGTTCTCGTCGACCGCAATGGATGCGAATTGGCTGTCTGTGAGAGCCCTTATCGTCACGGGCAAATCACGAAAACCCTGCCGACCAGCGGCGCAGCGCTGCCGCAACACTTCGCACTCCAGAAACCCGCCGACTGGATTGAGTCGGCGGCCGACGCGACTCGAAAGGCGATCGAACAATCCGGCATCGATGTCCAACGTGTCGTTGGAATTGGAGTCGATTTTACCAGCTGCACCATGTTGCCGACCCGGTTGGATGGCACGCCGTTGTGCGAGCTGGAACGGTTTCGCGACACGCCGCTGGCTTGGCCGAAACTCTGGAAACATCACGGTGCGATCGAACAGACCGATCGCATGAACCGAATCGCCAAAGAACGCAATGAGGCGTTCATGGATCGTTACGGCGGAACGATCGGTTTGGAATGGTTCTTTCCCAAACTGTTGGAGACCATTGAGAAGGCACCGGAGGTCGCGGAAGCCGCCGAGGTTTGGTTGGAAGCCGGCGACTGGTTTGTCTGGCAACTGGTGGGCTGTGATGCGGCTGAATTGCCAAGGTCAACCTGCCAAGCCGGTTACAAAGCATTGTGGTCGGCCGAGACCGGGTACGCGTCCGACGCGTATTTTTCAGCGGTGGATCCGGTCCTGGCGGCAGCGGCGCGCGACAAAATGCCCGGCCGAATGTTGTCGCCGGGCCAGTTCGCCGGAACGCTGTGTGAAGCCTTAGCCGATCGTCTCGGATTACCGGCCGGCATCGCGATCGCCACCGCCACCATCGATGCCCATGCCGCGGTGCCCGGGGTCGGTGAAGCTGAACCGGGGACGCTGGTGATGGTGATGGGAACCAGCAGTTGTCACATGCTCAATGCCCGCGAAGGCAAACCGGTTGACGGGGTGGCGGGAATCGTCGACGGAGGGATTTTGCCCGGCATGTTCGGCTATGAAACCGGACAAGCCGCCGTGGGCGATGCGTTTGCCTGGTTGTTGAAACTGTTGAACTTGGACTCCTTTGAGCAACTCGCCCAAGACGCGATCGCGCTGCCGGCCGGTGCCGACGGCGTGATGTGCTTGGACTGGATGAACGGTTGTCGCACGCCGTTGATGGATGGAACCGTCAAAGGTGCCTTCAGCGGATTGACGCTGGCGACGACACCGGCGCACATGTATCGGGCTCTGTTGGAGGCGTCCGCGTTCGGCGTGCGTTGGATTGTGGACGTGCTTCGCGAAGGCGGAATTCCCGTCCAGCGGTTCGTCGCAAGCGGCGGGCTGCCACATCACAATCCCGCCGTCGTCCAGGTCTATGCGGATGTACTGGGGAGCGAAATTGAAGTGCACCCCTCCCAACAAGGACCCGCGATCGGTGCGGCCGTGTTGGGCATGATCGCCGCGGGCGAGTCCAAGAGCGGTTTCGCCAACGTCGCCGATGCGGCTCGCGCGATGGCAGCCGTCCCCGAATCCCAAAAGCAGATCGTCCAACCGAACCGTGACCACGAATCAAGCTATCAAGAACTGTATCAACGCTACCGAAAACTTGCCGATGTGATGCAGTCGTTGTAGCGTTGCCTTTGCGGTGGCTGGGGATTGGAAGGCTGAAAGATGTGAAGCAGTATGATGTCGCGATAGAATCTTTTCCGGCAGGATGCTGGACTGCGGGGCGACGACGCGGATGACTCAAAATCAATCACGGTGGGGATGATCATGCGACACGACTGTTCGGCCGACCGCCATTGGCGCAGCCTGGTATGCATCGGCGTGGCAGCGATCTTTGCGGTGCCAACAGCTGCCAACGAATTCGAGCTCGCCGAACCGAAGCGACCGAGCACGATCACGCAGCTGATCGACGATTGGTTTTGGCCAGATCCCTACAGTCATCTCGGGCACGTCCGATCCAACGGTGCGGGCTGGGAATTGCTGCGTATCGCCGCGGACATCAAGGCCGGTTCCGACGCCGGATTGTCGTCAGAACAAATCAGCGCCATCGCCGCGATCTATCGCCTGACTACCGCAACTACTCCGAAGGGATCGCTAGCCGACCGGCAGCAACACTGGCACCGGGCGGAGTTGGAGACGCGAAAGCTACTCAGTGAACCCCAACAGCATCGACTCGACCAATTGGTCATCCAGCGTCGCGGATACCGGGCGTTCCTCGACTCCGATCTTGTCACACGAATCGAACTGTCAAATGATCAGATGACAAGGATCCGAGACGCGATCGCCGAGCACGCCAAGAGGATTGCCGAGAACACACGCACATTGACCGCCGAAAGCGATCGGGCAGACGACGAATATCCACGCTTGAGCGAACAAGATAGATCGCATTTGGAGAAGGCGCGACGCGAAAAGGTTCAACTCGGCTGGCTTTCACACCAAAAGACGTGGAATGAGATTCGGGAGATTTTGTCGCCCGAGCAAGTCAAGCTGTTTCAGAAGCTCCGCGGTGCGCGCCCCGGAAACCCCAACGCCAACCCGACCGCCGCGGCTCCAGGATCAACGGAAAACGTCCCGCAAACTCCCAGCGTTACGCACGATCCACCCGCATCCCAGCTTGTTCATCCGAATCGCGTTCGGACGGCCGAAGAACACGCTGCTTTGGAAGCCATCAAGCAACAGCTTCATGATCGTCTTCTGGAAGACCTCAATGCCCCCGAGAATCGTAGTCCGGGTTCCGTGATGCGGACGTCTTATGGCGATGGGCCGCCGGCCGAGGGTTCACCGCAAGCCCTGTTCCGTGCGATGGTCCCGTCGACGTACCGGGAATACATCCGGCGGCATCCCAAGCTGCATCAGCTCGAATTTGACCGTGACGCAACCGTCTTTGTCTCCGATGAAACGTTCGCAGTGCTGGACAAAGCCTTGCCGGTTTCGCTCGACGCCGCGATCGACCTGATGTTGAAGGCGCCCGCTCGCCCCGCCAGGCTGGCTGCGGAATTGATTCGTCAGCGTCGCACGAAACTTTCGATGGAACAATGGATCCGCATCGTCAAAGGTTACGAATTTATGCCTGCGATCCGCAAAGAGTATCCTATCGGGGTGCCCGTCGACATTTGGGGAAACGGCGCGATCCCCTTCGGATTTTTGTTGTTCGATGATCCGACCATCGCCGGCGTCGTGACGGAGACGCGTTCGCAACTCGATGGCAGACCCGTTGCAACGATGCCCGGCAGCGGTTGGCGATCGAATCTGCCCGGAGTTTCACTCGGCGAGGAGTCGCTGGGAGACCACACGATCGAGTACCAACTTGACTACACATTGACCGTCGGCGAACAGACCATCACCGGGCAGCTCATTTCTGGAAAGATTCCATTGACCATTGTCCCCGCTCAACCCGACACACTGGCCGCCGCGATGTCCGATCAACTTCGCGAGATCGTCACGTCTGGGATTCGAGCACTGCCGATCGCCCGGGGGCGGGAACGCGTGTATTCCCGGCCGGCCGGAGCGGGAGCATTCGAACGTGTTGCGAAACTCCGGATTCCGTATCTGGACCTGAAGCGTCCACTGCCGGTGGGATTGGCAATGGAGGTCGACGTCTATTTCGCGGATTCCGATCAGCCACACTCACGCCCCGTGTGGGTGGTCCCCGCTGGTGAAACCGGCCGGTACGAAGTGGAAAGCATGGTCGGTGACGCACGTCTGGTGCAAACACTCTCAGAGCAGGCCGATGAAGAGGGAATGGTTGATGCGCGAGTCGTTCTGACACCTTCCCGCAGCGCCGCACTCTCGCACGCGTTGCTGAATTCGTACTACCCCGAATCGCTCGAGGTGCAAGCGCAGTGGCAACTGTTGTCGGTCGAATCGGATCAGCGATAGCGGAACGCCGCCACGCGGAAGCGCACCTCTCTTCACTCACGGCATGTTGCTCACGCGGCAACCGTAGATCAACATCCGCCCAGCAAACGCGATTCCGCGAGTCTGGATTTGGCTTTGAACAAGATCGTCGAACGTGGTATCACTTTAGCCGGGCCGTCGCGCGACGGATGTCATGGGGCTTTGATCAAAGTATTGTTGGCGTAGCGGAAATGCGTACACTGGCGATCGGGGATATACACGGATGCTACCAGTCGCTGAAGCGACTGGAATCGGCCGCGAAGTTTACGCCGGAAGATCAAATCGTCACGTTGGGGGATTTCGTCGATCGAGGCCCTGATACGCGCAGCGTGCTGGACTGGTTAATCGATCGCCAGGACCATGGTTTGGTTGCACTTCGAGGCAATCATGAAGTGATGATGCTGGCGGCGAAAAAGTCCTTCAATCGGCATGTCGAATGGCGTGCCTGCGGTGGTGATGCGGTCCTGGCATCGTACGGCGTCGACCATGTCGAACAGATCCCCAAACAGCATTGGGAATTCTTGTCGACCAAGTTGGAGCCGTATTATGTCGGCAAGAACCATTTTTTCGTTCACGCCAACGCCTACCCCGAAATGGAATTGGACGAGCAACCGAGCCACATGCTTTATTGGGAATCGTCTGCCGAACGTGCCCCCCACCGATCCGGCCGCGTGATGGTTTGCGGGCACACGCCGCAACGCAGCGGCGCGCCGCTGGACATGGGACATGCCGTGTGTATCGACACGGCGGCGTGCAAAGGCGGCTGGCTGACCTGTCTCGACGTCGATGCCGGGTACTGTTGGCAAGCCAATGAACAGGGCGAGGTGCGCAGTTTCTGGCTCGATCAAGGACCGTACGGGGCGCAACTGGAACGCGCCTGAGCGATTTTAAAATTTAGGGTGCGTGACCCGAATGGCACGGTTAAAGGTGTTGGTGTGCAGGCTTT
>NZ_JANZKV010000034.1:0-28056 GCF_025060895.1 Stieleria sedimenti
GGCGGTCCCTACCGCGATAATGATTCTGGGTCCGAGATCGGAGCGGTTCGAACCATATCCTGTCCCGTCTCATTCTGCCTTTTCAAATCGTTCTTGCTACACTGTTGCGTCTGCGAAGAACGTGCCAAGGGTGTGGCACGCTATGACTAGGACTTCATTGATGTATTACGGGATGCCTGATGCTTAGCCGATTGATTCGCCTTGCCGCGATGAGTTGTCTGTTCTGCTTGCCGACGATCACGGCGGTCGCCGATGATGGCGATCTGTTTTTGAAACCTCCGGCCGTGGTGCGACCGGACAAGCCAATTCACTCCTCGGACAACCGCGCGTTCCAAGGGATTCCGAGTCTGGCGGTTGCTCCCGGTGGTCGATTGTGGGCAACCTGGTACGCTGGAGTCACGCCCGGCGAAGACCAGAATAACTACGTCGTGCTGAGCACGAGCGACGATGATGGCGAAACGTGGACCGAAGTGCTGGTGGTGGACCCTGACGAAGCCGGTCCGGTTCGAGCTTACGACCCGGAACTGTGGATGGCACCGGACGGTAAACTGCGTCTGGCATGGGCTCAGGCCATCGGGCACGAAGGCACCATTGCCGGGGTCTGGTTTCTGACCATTACGAATCCGAATGACGCCCGACCGCACTACGAAGCGCCCGAGCGGGTCACCGATGGAGTCATGATGTGCAAACCGCTGGTCTTGTCGTCGGGCGAATGGGGTCTGCCGGCTTCGACGTGGCGGAAGACCGATCACAGCGCCCGAGTGATCGTGTCCGATGACGAAGGGGCGACGTGGACATTGCGGGGCGGTTGCAACGTCCCGGAGAAAGACCGTGCCTTTGACGAACACATGTTGATCGAGCGACGCGACGGAACGCTGTGGATGTTGGCGCGGACACGGTACGGAATCGGCGAAAGTGTTTCCACTGACGGAGGACGCACATGGCCAGAATTGGCTCCTTCCAACATTGCCCACCCTAGCGCCAGGTTCTTCATCCGTCGATTGAATTCTGGCAAGCTGCTGTTGGTCAAACACGGGCCCGTCGACGAGCGGATCGGGCGATCTCACCTGACCGCGTTCCTGTCCGACGACGATGGTCAGACATGGAGCGGCGGTCTGTTGCTGGACGAACGTAATCAGGTTTCGTATCCCGATGGACAACAAGCAGCCGACGGGACCATCCGCATCATCTATGACTTCAGTCGCACGGGTGAACGCCAGATTCTGATGGCAACGTTTCGCGAAGAGGATGTCGCGGCGGGACAGATGGTCAGCGATTCGGCCAAGTTGCGCCAGATCGTCAGCGACGCATCGGGCCCGCTGGAAACGGAATGAAATTCATTTGCCCAATCGTTTGGCTGGTCGCATGCCTTGCGGCCGTCGGGTGCAACCGCCGTGAAGAATGGCCCTTCAGACCGGTCACGTTGGTCTGTCCCTGGTCGGCGGGTGGAGGTACGGATCGGGTGTCGCGGCAGTTTGCGGTGCAGCTTGAACGCGAACTCGGTGTGCCAGTGAATGTGGTCAACGCCACCGGCGGCGGGGGCGTGACGGGGCACACGCGTGGTGCCACCGCAACGGCCGACGGATACACACTGACCATGGCCACGGTGGAGCTAAACATGTTGCACTGGCGCAGCCTGTGCCCGATCACGCCCGGTAGCTTTGAGCCGTTGGCGATGATCAACCAAGATTCGGCAGCGATCTTCGTTTCCGCAGATTCTCCTTGGCATTCGCTGCGGGATCTGGAGGCCAAGCTGCGTCAATCAACTGAATCCTTGCGGGCATCGGGAACTGCGGCCGGTGGGATTTGGCACCTCGCATTGTTGGGTTGGTTGGACCGCATCGATCTACCAAGCGGATCGGTGACCTGGGTTTCGATCAACGGAGCGGCACCTTCGCTCCAGGAGATGATGGCCGGCGGTTTGGAGATCGTGTGCTGCTCCATCCCCGAAGCTCGCGGATTGATCGATGCCGGAGAGGTTCGATGCTTGGGGGTGATGAGCAAGGAACGAAGCCCGGCGGCGCCGGAGGTTGCGACCTTTGCCGAGCAGGGCATTGACTGGTCGATCGGGGCCTGGCGGGGGCTGCTGTTTCCCAAAGGTGTTCCCGAGGATCGTGTCACCAAGATGCGACAGGCGGTCTTGAACGTCGCCAACAGCAACGAGTTTCGTCAGTTCATGGCGGCGTCTGGATTCCAAGTCGCGGTCGCCGACGGGGTTCAGTTTGACGCGTTTCTGACGCAGACGGATGCGGACTTTGGTGAGATTTTGAATCAACCACAAATGAAGCAAACACATTCATCAACAATCGGCCCTTATTTTCTTCCATCGATCCTTGCGGCGCTGGGAATCGTCGTCGGTGCGTTTGGATGGGGCATCTCCAGGTCGACGCTGAACGAGGAGACGAAGTCAGTAGCGGCCGGAAATCTGGCGATCGACTCTCACACGTTGTTGCGTTTCGCTGCGGCCATTGGTCTGTTCATCGTGCTTTGTGAAACGCTCGGCTACGTGATCTCCGCAGGCGTGATGCTGCTTGCGATGTTGCTGATGTTGCGAGTCGGATTGCGCCTCGCAGTGACTGTGACCATGGTGACCATTCCGAGCTTGTATCACGTTTTCGCCGTCGTACTTGGCGTTCCCCTTCCCTGGGGCTGGTTGGGTTGGTGATATGGATCCTGCACTGTTACAAGCAGCCGGTGATGTTTTCGGCCGCGTTGATGTTTGGCTGATCGTCGTCGCCTCGGCGTGCTACGGGATCTTTGTCGGTGCCATCCCGGGATTGACGGCAACGATGGCCGTGGCTTTATTTGTCCCCGTGGCGTATTGGTTGGATCCGGTGGCCGCGATCGGTGCGATCGTGACCATGGTCGCCTGTGCGATTTTTGCGGGCGACATTCCGACGGTTCTGTTGCGAATCCCGGGCACGCCGGCGTCGGCCGCGTATGCCGATGAAGCGTATCGGTTGTCGGAAAAGGGGCTGGCGCAGCAAGTCTTGTCCGTCTCGCTGACGTGCAGCGTGATCGGCGGCATCATCGGGGCGGTCCTCTTGATGGTGCTGGGCAGCCAACTCGCAGCGGTCGCGAGCTGGTTTTCTGTCACTGAGTACTTTTGGTTGTACTTGATCGGACTCAGTTGCTGTGTGTTGGTGGTACCGGCGGGCGCTCGTTGGAAAGCGTTACTGAGTTTGATTCTTGGGATCTTGTTGTCCACGGTCGGCCTGAGCGCGGTGCATCTTGAACCGCGATTCACCTTTCATTCCGTAGCGCTGTATCAAGGGATTTCGTTCATCCCGGCGATGATCGGTCTGTTCGGGTTGTCGGAGGTGTTTGCGAATCTTTCTCAGGCCAAGCGAGGTGACAGTCGGGCGCGTGCCGTTGCACCGTCGGTATCATTCGGCACGATCATCGGGGCTTCACGGTCGGCACTGGTGACTCGGTTGGTCAAGCGCCGATCAGGGACGATCCGGTCGAGCCTGATGGGGGTCTTGATCGGGATGCTGCCTGGCGCCGGCGCCGATATCGCATCGTGGGTCACGTTCGCCGCGGCCAAACGCGGTCGTGGTTCGAACGCAGACGGGGAATCGATCGATGCGATCGGAGATGCCACGACGGCCAACAGTGCTGCCTTGGCCGGAGGCTGGATACCGACGTTGGTGTTTGGCATTCCCGGTGATTCCATCACGGCGATCGTGATCGGGGTGTTGTTGATGAAGAACGTCACACCGGGGCCGGCAATCTTCGAGAGTCAACCATCGCTGGTGTACGGCATTTACCTTGTGTTTCTGATTGCGAATCTCGTGATGTTGCCGGTCGGCTTCCTGGCGATCCGCTTGGGGCTTCGTCTGGTGCGGATTCCCAAGCAGATTCTGCTACCGATCATCGTGTTGTTTTGCGTCACCGGCTCTTATGCACTCAACGCCAGCCTGTTCGATGTCGGAATCATGTTGGCGACGGGACTGCTGGGGTTTGGATTAAATCGACGGGGGGTTCCGCTCGGCCCGGTGGTCCTGGGATTGGTGCTCGGCGGGCCACTGGAGGAACGTCTGATTCAATCGCTGACCGCGTCCGGCGGAAACCCATTGGGTTTGCTCAATCGCCCCATCGCCGTCGTGTTGGCGATCGTCACAGCCTTCATCGTCGCAAGCATCTTACGGCGATCGATTCAGGAACTGCGTCGGAGGGAGTCTGCTTGACGGTTCGTGTGACCGCCCTTGCTCGATGCCTCGCCCACGGGCGTTGACGTCGCGGTCGTGAGCAATCATTCCGCCGATGCGGGTAGCGACGACAGAAACGCTTCGATGACTCGCATCACATTCCCGCCAATAACCTGGCGGATGACGTCGTCGCGGTGACCACGTTGAACAAGGCCAACGGTGAAGAGCGGCCAATTCGTCCAGGCGAGACTTTGGTTCATCTGCGAGGTTGTTTTGAAGTCATCGTCCGGCCAAAGCATGCGGAATTCTTCGCGGCATCGCGGTTGCTTGGTCGGTTGTGTAGGTATGTCGGGCCAATCGCTTGATCAGCCGCATCGGGTCTTGTCCCTCGTCACCGGCGTTGTTGAAGACACAGGTCACGCCGGACGCGATAGGCATCGCGAAACTCTTGTTCTTGGACCGGATCGGTGACAACTCGCGATCACCTGCTATCATGGATGCGTCCCGACGCGTGCTCCCGCCGACGATTGATCGAAACCGGTTCGGTGCTTGGCGAGTTCGCCGTTTGGATCCCGCCCGCCAGAACGACGACCTGCCACCATGGGTCCCCCCTCCGATGTTTCTCATGTTACGAACAGCCAGTCGATTGTTGCTGCTGACAGCCACGCTCGCCGTTGCCACCGAGTCGATCCGCGCGGAGACGCCTGACGAGCAGCTCCGAGCAAACGCAGACGCGGCCGCCCACTCGTCAGGGAGTGCAGACGGCCGACCGACCCTCGCCGATTTGAAGACGATCGGGCGAGAGCGATCCCGGTTCAACGACTTCGCCGCCGGGAATGATCAGCCAGGCGAGAGCCCGAGGAAGACCGAAACGCGTCAAGCGAATCTGGCCCAGTTCGAATCAACGATCAAGCCACTCTTGGAACAAAACTGTCTCGATTGTCATGGCCCCGATACCGTCGAAGGCAACGTCCGAATCGACACGCTTGATCCGAATCTGTTGACCGGTGGCGATACCGATTGGTGGTCCGAAATCTTTGCGGCCATCACCAAGGGCGAAATGCCACCGCCTGACGCGGGCGAGTTCAGTGACGACGAGCGGCGGCTGCTTGTCGATTGGCTTTCCGGTGAACTGCAAACCGCTTCCATCGTGCGACGTCGCTCTGGCGGTCATTCCGCGTTTCGACGCATGACGCGGTACGAATACAACTACGCGTTGCAAGACCTATTCGGTGTTCCCTGGGACTTTGCCAGAGATCTGCCCCCGGAACCCCACTCCGAAGAAGGCTTCGAGAACAGTTCCGATGTGTTGCATTTGTCGGTCACGCACTTCGAGACCTATCACCGGATCGCCCGCAACACGCTCGATCGAGTGACGGCGACGGGCGACAAGCCGACGACGCGGTACTGGGGGATCGCGATGAAGGATGCCGCCCAGCGCGAGTGGGCCAAGCAAGACAAACAGATCAACGAGCTGAAAGAAAAATGGACAGACGATCCGGAGAAGCTCACGGTCGAACTGGAGGAGCTACAAAAAACGTTTCGTCAACCGCCGCGTGGGGCGTATTACAAAGACCTGTCCAGTGGCCGGACGGCAAAGGCCGAGTGGCGATACCACGGCGCGCGGTATGCGTTTGCGCCCTCGGAGCAGCGTGCCGCGTTTCCCGACCCAGACGACTGCGTCGCGATTCTGCCGAACGGAATGGGAACGCGGCTGATCGTCGAACTGGGCAATCAGTTGCCTGATGAAGGTACGATGCGGGTGACCGTTCGAGCGTCGCGAGTGAACACCATGGGCGATGGCTTTCCCAGCCTGCAGTTGCTGTTCGGCTGGCAAGCCAGCAACGAAGGCCGTGCGTTGCTACGAGTCAGCAGCGAAGACACACCGGTCACGGCTGGCCCGGACCAACCACAGATCATCCAGTGGGACGTGCCACTGGGTGAAATCTATCCCCGCAACTCGGTCCGGAAAACGTCGCCGATGGGCGTCACGCCTAGCCCATCGGAATACATCCGCTTGGTCAACAGCTCGGCGTCGTCGTCGGAGATCCAGATCGATTTCGTGCACGTCGCTGCACCGGTGTATGACCAGTGGCCGTCTCAGTCGCATCAACGCATCTTTACCGCGACTGAAGACTCCAGCGACGAATTGGCTGCTGCCCGAACGAGCATCGCAGCGTTCATGACCCGAGCGTGGCGGCGACCGATCAGCGACGCGGAGATCGATCGCAAGCTGGAGCTTTTCGTCGCCATGCGCCCGCAATGTGACAGCTTTGAAGAAGCCGTCGTCGAGGTCCTGGCGACCGTGCTCTCGTCGCCACAGTTCTTATACGTCTGGAACACGAGCAACGCGCAAACGAGCAACGAATCCACCGACGGGCCGCCGATCGATGCACATGCGTTGGCCAATCGATTGTCGTTGTTCCTGTGGTGCAGCATTCCCGACCAGGAATTGTTGACACTGGCGGATGCCGGGCAGCTGACCGACAGCGGTATCCTGGCATCGCAGGTCCAGCGGATGCTTGACGATCCCCGCAGCGAACGTTTCTCCAAACACTTTGTGGATCAGTGGCTGGACATGCAGTTGCTTGATTTCCTGAACTTCAAACAACATCTGCCCGGCTTCGATCCGCTATTGAAAGAAGCCATGCAGCACGAGCCGGTTGCCTTGTTCGACCAGATGCTGCAAGACAATGCGAGCGTGTTGGACTTCATCCACTGCGACTACGCCATGGTCAACGAGCGACTGGCCGGGCACTATGGCTTGTCCGGTGTTTACGGCAACCATTTCCGCCGCGTTTCGCTGGACGAAGGGTTTCGCCGTGGAGGCTTGCTGACGCAGGCCGGGTTGCTGTCGATGAATTCCGATTGGCCTGATTCCCACCCGCTCAAACGGGCGATTTGGTTGCTTGAAAGCGTCCTCGGTGATCCGCCACCCCCGCCGCCGCCCGCCGTCCCGCAGATCGATCTGGCCGATCCGGAAATCGCGAAGATGACGTTGAAAGAACGCATTGAAGACCACCGCAATCACGCCGCGTGCATGTCGTGTCACAGCAAGATTGACCCTTGGGGTATCGCATTCGAAAACTACGATGCGTTGGGCAAGTGGCGTGATGAAGTTCGAGGCAAACCGATCGACGCGTCCAGTGAGTTGTTCAATCACCAAACGCTCGAAGGCATGGATGGCTTGAAACGATTCCTGTTGCTCAACCGGCAGGATCAATTTGTCCGAGCGATGGTGTCCAAGCTGGCCACATACGCATTGGGCCGCCCTTTGGCGTTTTCCGATCGAGCGGAAATTGACGCGATCACCGCTCGCGTTCGCCGCAATGGCGATGGACTGAGAACCGCCGTCGAAGCGATCGTTCAAAGCGAGCTGTTTCGATCCATGTAAACACCGAACCCAAGCCGTTACACGTCAACGTTAGCATTCACAGGGGAAGCCGCCCATGGCATGGAACATGAATATGATTGATCGTCGTCGATTCCTGAGAGGCAGCGGGTGGGCGTTGGCATTGCCGATGTTCGGATCGATGTGGGGGCCGATGGCTCGCGGCGCGGAGGCACGCGAGAACCCGAAACGTCTCGGCTGCTTTTACTTTCCCGACGGTGTGCCGATGCCCTTGCCGGCAGACCCGGCCTACGAAGACTGGTCCTGGTTTCCCCATGGTGGCGGCAACGAGTTCACGTTCTCCAAATGCATGGAACCACTCGAGCCGCTCAAAGATGATTTGACGGTGCTGTCTGGTTTTTCGCATCCGAAGTCGCGCGACGTTCACGGTCACAACAACGCCGATCAGTTTCTGACCGCAGCGGCCACCGGCGGCGGTGACAAAGAGTACGAGAACACAATCTCATTGGACCAAGCATACGCGAAATACGTCGGGGACCAGACTCGTTTTGCGTCGTTGGTGATGTCGACCGACGGGGGAACGGGCACCGCGCGCGGAACACACACGATTTCGTTTGATCGCAACGGGCGGCCGATTCCTGCCGAGCATCGGCCCAAACAGATTTTTGATCGATTGTTCGTGAAAAACGACGCCGATTCGGCTCGCCGGTTGCTGCTCAGTCGCAGCGCGCTGGACGAAATGCTGGAGGATGCGCGACGTCTGCGACAATCACTGTCGACCACCGATCGACGCAGCCTGGATGAATACCTGGACTCGGTTCGACAAGCCGAGATCAAGGTCGAAAAGGCGAAGCGTTGGCTGGGGGCGCCGCTCCCCAGTGTCGATGGCGATCAATTGAATCTGGAACTGACCACCGAAGAGCCACGCGAGTATCTGCAGACGATGTTCGAATTGATCTTCCTGGCATTCAAGACCGACTCGACACGTGTGGCGACCTACCAGATCGGACGGGAAAACGGAGTCGGACGCAGCGATCATCTGGCGCGTGCGGTCGGATTCAATCTGGCCCATCAATTGTCGCACGAGACGAAGAATCCCGACGGCTGGAAAAACTTTGGCACCTATTGCCGTTTCCTGAACGAAGAATACGGACGGTTCATCGGCAAGCTCAAGGCGACACCCGAACCGAGCGGCAGCGGTAGCATGCTGGACAACACGCTGTTGCTGTTGGGATCGGCATCGAGTGCATTCCATTTGTCACGCAATTACCCGTTGATTTTGGCCGGCGGCAAACAGATGGGATTCAAGCACGGGCAGTATTTCAATCACGCGGGTGAAAATTTCCAAGGCGGCCCATGGTTGGGCAAGCGTGAACCGTGGCAAGACGAAGCGAAAGGGGAAGACCTGCCGCTGTCGAACCTCTACGTGACGATGCTGCAACGACTGGGCGTCCAAACCGATTCGTTCGCCGACAGCACGGGAGTGGTTGAAAGTATCTGATCCGCTGCGGGTTGTCGATTTAGTCGGGTTCTNNCCGCTCGCGCCGTTCCGCTCACACCTTCAGAGCAAAAGTAGCTGGCATTGATACAACGCCCCCCAGCGCGACGCACGGGTGTTCGTCCGGCGATCGGGTGCGACTACTGAAGCGTGACCTTGGTGGTCCGGCCCGATTGGACGAAGCGGAGTTTGTTTTCGCGGGCCAACCAGCCGACCGCGGCGGTCACCAGGTCACCCGGCGCTTCGACGCTCTTCTTGACGCTGGTCAGGGTTTGCTCACCGCGACCTTCGAGCGTCTGCCAAACCTCGCCGGCGACCAGACCGATTTCGGAATTGTCAAAGGTCCGCCGTGGGGAGGACGATTTTTTGGGAGCGCCATTGGAACTCGACTTCTTCGACGCACCATTGGTCTGCACCTTGGGTGACTCGACGTCCGGCTGCGCCACCGTCTTCGATTTCGACGTTTTGTCCGCTTTCTTTTTAGCCATCGATACGCCCCTTTTTCAGGTTGTGAGATTTCTTGGGGGAACGCGCCCAGCCCTATTTTGCAACGGTCCAATCGTTCACACAACCTCTTCGTCCGGATCGCCTTGAAATCCGGCCCCTGCGACGCGGCCGGCCCGCTTCGGATTGTCTCGATAGGGCGGCCGGGATCTCCCGTGTCGGGTTGGATAGGCGGTCAAATTTCCACAACGGGAATTCAAAAATGCTTCTCGAAAGCTGCGTTCGATTTTTATGAGCACTCAATTTCTCGTCGTTCTCGCGGTGATTTCCGCAGCAAATGGCGGTTGAAGCCGAGGATCCTCTTCTCCCACGGTCGAGATACCGACGAGCGTCGACAGTCCGCAAGCATTGCGTCAGGGCATCATCCTCAGGGCTGATCCGTGGGATGACGCAGTCATTGACAATGCCGATCGAATGCTCAGTTCCTCATTCGTACACGGTGTTCATGGCGAACTTGCTTCGCCAAAACGGTTTTCAGGCCGGGAAATTACACCTTGTCGCTTGTCGTTGCGGATTCAACGGAAGTTTCGCAAGCGAGTTGGCCCAGGAATTGGGCGTTGTCGTTTGCGCCGGCGAAGGCCGGATCGGTTACGCCCACGGATGTCTCCGCCAACGGCATCTCCAGCCCCTTGGACGCATTGCGCGTCCTCAACGAACTCGCCGTGCGCCGTCGAAGACGGCACGGGGGTAGATCCCGTTGATCCGCCCCCGGGTCGATCGCGACTTCAATCTGTTCGACGTCAGTTGTGACAGCAAAATCTCCCTCCTGGATGCCCTCCGCGGGCTCAATTTTCCGGCCCGGCAATCGCCTTAGAAGGGTGGGAATCGTCGTTCTCATGGACGCCGCGATTAGCAGCCACCCTCCCTGTTGAGGTCCTGTCAGGCAGGGTTTTCTTAAGTTGTGTCGACACCGATGTCCAGCTGGTAGGCGTGACTTGATCTCGAGGGTTACTCGGCCGATTCGATCTGGTTTCGCATGTGGTCGATGATCGCGGGCAGGTAGATGATGCCCGAGTAGTGATTGGCCAATAGCCTGATGTGATGTGACGGATCCAATTTGGCGGACGTCGCCAAGGCGTTGGCGCTGGACATCGGAACGACGGTGTCGAAGGTTCCGGAGTAGAGCCAAGTGCGGTCGGGAGCCAGCCGATGTGCGACACGCGTCGGTTCGATCTGATCGACGAGCGATCGAAGTTGTTCGCCGGTGATGCCTGCTTCTTGCAATCGCTCGCGCACCTTGGCGGCGTCTTTCGTTCCGTTTCCAATCACGTTCAACAGGTTTCCGCCGGCCAGGGTGATGAAGACGTGGTCGTAGCCATCGTCGATCGATGCTGCGGTTGCCGAAACGAATCCGCCCAAACTGGTGCCTTGCAGTGAAATGCTCGAATCATCGACGTACGGGAGGCACGCGACGGCGTCTCGGGCGCGGCGGACATCGGCGATCGCCTGCCGCATCGCGGTGAAGAAAACTGCGTCGTCGGGCTTTTTGCCGTTGTCGCGACGTTTGCCGTAGTGCGGCAGATGAATCAGAAAGGCATGGAAACCACAGTGGTGAAATCCATGGGCAAACATGCGTCCCACCGGCATCTTGCTGCCCGATTCGTGAACCACCACGACCGCTTTGGCACGTTTGGGACGCCGTTGTTCATCCCGTGCAACGTACCACTCCATCGCGACCGAGTCGTTCGGCGGATTGCCGGTGTCGATGGGGGACGGAAAACGCACCGTGACATCGCCACGGAGCTCATCGGCAGCGGTGCACTTGGTCTCGAACGCCGAGGGGTTCCAAATCAATCCGTTCAAACATGCCAGGGCGTCTTGTGATTGCTCGTTGCCGATGTTGATCGAATCGGTCGCTTGGTAGGAATTGCCGATCAGCTCTAGCGGTACGACGCTCGTTACGACGGGTGCGGATTCGTCGCCGAAGCAGATCAAGCCACAGCCGACGGCGGCGGCGAACCAGATCAATCGGAGTGGACGCATCGTGGAGGCTCGTTGGCTGGATTGGCAGAACAATGATCGACAGGAAAAAGGTGTTGGAGAAATGGCGACGGGAAAATGGGTGACAAGAAAATGACGTGTTGCGTCCGCTGTGGCGAGAGGCGGCGCGGACGGTCAGTCGTCCGAGTCGGTGGAATCCTCGCCCTCGTTTTTGTTCGTTTTCTCGCGGCCTTCTCGGTAGGCGGCGTCGAGTTCCTCGGTGGACAGGTAGTCCCTGTCCCAGTGCGTCGTGTGCCGATCCTTGACTTCTTCGGCGTGGATCTTTGATTCGTCGTGATCGGTGTCGGGTTGGGGATTGGGATCGGGGTTCATTGGATCTCCTCGGTGATTGGTGACGGACTGACGAACCGTAGCGATGGATCAACCGCTCCGTTGCGACTGGCGTGAGTGATCAGGGATGGGGCTTCACGCTGCGATTCGGATGCGTCAACTGAAAGCGTGTCGAATTCAGTTGGTCATCGTCGGATAACAAACGTTTCAGCGTCGCCTCGTAGGCTGGCTCATCGTAGGCGACCGCGGCGCGGCGAAGCAATTCGGCGAGTTTGCTGCCTTCGAGCGATGTGATTTGCTCGTGTTTCCATGCCCGTTTTGCCAACGCGTAGGGGATCAACGCGTCCAGAGCGTCTCGGATCCCGCCGCTGCCCTCGGTGCGGTGGTTCCACAAGTCGACGCCGACATGTTCACCGAGCCTGGCGAGATTGAAAAAGGCCTTGAGATTCATGACCGAATAATCCCAGGACTTCGTCCGCGCCAATTCGTGCGGTTGCATGCCGTCGGCACGGATTTGGGTATCGATGCGGCGTTTCGCGGCGGCCTGCAAGACGTCGCGGGCAAGTTCTGGCTGATTGGTGTAAATGGCAAAGCAGGCGACCTGGGTGTCGTACCATGTCGCATGATTGTTTTTCGTTCGGTCTTCGTCACGACCGTTGCGGCTGTTGCGAAGCCAATCGAGGTACTGCGCAAGCCAATTTCTCAGCCCCCGTCCGTCGCTGTCGGTCCAGGCCGGGGACTCCTCCAGCAGCCGGGCTGCATCGACGGCACGGATCAATCCGGCCGTGTCAATGATCCCGATCCCCCGCCCCTGGGTCCTGCCCGGAATGGCCTGTCCGAAGTTCAAATTCGGATTCATCGCCGTTTCCGGCCGCAGAAAGTAGGTCCGCAACACTTCGGCGGCGTGCTCGGCATAGTTCGGATTGCCTGTGTAGTACCAAGCGAGCGCCAAGGTCAGACTGTTGTTGCAGGTGTGTTTCAAACCGACGTTGTCGTATTCCATCCGTTCCGGGTTGACTTTCCCGTCGCGTCGAATGTAGGGCTTTCCATCGACCTTGTTGGGATCGGGCCACCAATACGGTCCCACGCTCATGTAATCGTGTTTGTCGCCGCTGGGCGGAAAGATGGTTTTGGACACAACCGTCCATGGCCCCTCATCAAGACACGCGTCGGCTTCGGATTGCAAGTCAACGATTGCAAGATGCAAATCAGCGGCGGCGTTTCGCCCGTTCGATCGCACATGGGCCATCCCGACACCGTCGCAGATCAAGGTCTTTGGCGGTGGGTCCGCGGTTGGTGCTTGGGCGGCGAGGGGTGCGGCAGCCAACGAGCAATACGCCGTGATACAAATCCATCTGGTGAGTGTCGCGTTCATGAGGCGGATTGATTGAATGAATGGAAGTCGCTTGTTCCTCGAAGAACCCGAAACGTGAGCACGCCAATCACAGCGTCAGAGAAATACTTGCTTTCGCAAAACCGCCGTCATCGCCGCCGCGCTTTCTACCTTTCCATTGTAACGTCAACGACGAGAAGCGTTCCAATTCGCCGACGGATGGGGGAGCTTGCGGCAGGTCACAGGCCGTCAATGGTTGGACCGCGCCGATCTGGCCCGTAGGGACGGTGACGTGGCCGTGATTGGCCATCAACCCAAGGCAGATTGCGACAACGCAAGGCAGCGGCAATCATGGGCAGCAAGTTCGCGGAAAAACGCCGACTTTTCAGCACTGGATCTTCCTCTTGTTTGCCGGATACTCCCACGCTCATGAAACCCACAACGTCTGCCGGCGATGCGCCCAACCTGTCCTTTTCCATTGCCCGCAAATCGGTTGCCTTGACGATTGCCGGATCCGATCCCAGCGGCGGCGCGGGGCTTCAAGCGGACTTGAAAGCGTTTCAGCAGAACGGTGTCTACGGGATGAGCGTGGTGACGTTGTTGACGGTTCAGAACACCGTCGGAGTCAAACGTGTCGAGGTTTTGCCCGTCGATTTGGTGTCGGAACAACTCCAGTGCGTCTTGGAAGACATCCCTCCGCTGGCGATCAAAACGGGCGCGCTGGGAAGTCCAGCAATCGTCCGCGCGATCGCGAAACGCTTGGAAACGTATCCAGGCGACTTGATCGTCGACCCGGTCTTGATCAGCAAGCACGGCGATCTGTTGGGCGACAGCAGCATGACGGATGCGTACCGCGAGCACCTGTTTCCGATCGCCACCCTGATCACGCCGAACCGCTATGAAGTCGAAGCCATCCTGGGGCGGAAACTCACCGATCTGGATTCCTTTTGCCAGGCCGCCCATGACCTGCATCAGTTGGGGCCAAAGTATGTGTTGATCAAAGCCGGGGTGATCGACGGGGATCGGCAACACATCCTTGCCGACGATGAACACGTGACTTGCATCGGCGTGGCAGATGTGCCGGGAAACCATGGTCACGGTGCCGGCTGCAGTTTGTCGGCGACCATCGCGGCACTGTTGACGTTAAGCAGTCCCAAGCATCCACATGCCCTTCGGATGAGTTCCGCGGTGCAAGGTGCGATTTCCGCCGTTCACACCTCGCTTGAGCTATCGCCGCCGCTAGGCCAAGGCTGTCGCCCTGTCGAGCATCGTGTTTTGCACGCGGGAAAGGATGCCGGAACAACCAATTGAGACGCCAAGGTGAGATAGGCTTCCAGCCTGTCGGTGCCGCAATGAAAGGCGGGAAGCCTATCCCACATCGATTCCACGCGACACCGTCGTCGCACCCACTGGCGGCGCGGCTTTCGCGCCGCCGCCGACTTTGACATATCCGGAGATGGCGACGATGATCGCCGCCAGCAGTACCAGAATCTTGATCCAGGTGGCTTTCTTGTCGCGGATCGGTTGCAGTTTGGCACTTCGCCCGACGAGGGCCGCGGCGATGAAAAAGACGGCCAGTGCGAGCAACATCTTCGTGCCCACCAGGGCGTGGTAGAGTCCGTCGCCCTGGTGCGCTGGAATCGCGCGATAGTAGTTGTACAGTCCGCTGACGAGAAACAGCAGCACCCCGACGTGGACAAACCGTTTCCACCGCGACGTGATGGCCGCGGCCAATTGGCGGTGCGGTTCGTCGCCCAGCTCTTTGGCCGATGGCATCAACACGAACGCCGTGAACACGCTTCCGCCGACCAGAGTGATCGCCGTACCGACGTGAACGATGCGTGAGAGGATGTCGAGAATTTCCATGGGATCGCTTTGGACGGGTGGAGTGTCTGCGGAGCGCTACGGTAACCGCACCAAAGGAAACACTTTAACGACGCATAGGGCATGGCGGAAGGCGATGGCGCAGGCGTCCTACCGGTGAAGTGAAATCGACGAGCCACCCATCGACCCTCCCTGGCAGGCGACGCTGTGAAGCAATTGTTCGCGGAAAGGCGCGAGCGGCCTGTCGTTTTTGTGAGCCGCGACGCGTAAGCGGCCGGGCACAGCGACCTTGCCCGAGACCTCACGGCCAGCGGCTCACCATTGACTCAGCAGAACCCGACTAAACCGACAGCCCGCGAGCCCAATATCGCTAAATTGAGAATCACAGGAAATAGATGCTCCCCAGCGTTTCCTGGTCGGAAGAGTGACTCGGGTTGATGCCATTGCGAACTCATTTCGCGGGAAAGAACTTCTCCAGTGTCCTCGCGTCGGGTTTGGGCGTCGCGAGGGACACGATCACGGTGGCGAGCGTCGATGCAAGGAAGATCGTCGCGACCGGCATCGTGTGGATCGTGCTGCCGGCTAGCGTGAAATCAACCGACCAGTTTTCGATCGCACCGAACTGGGAGGCCGAAAACAGCCAGAACCACACCGAGGCCGCGGTCAACACGCCGGCGTAGGCGCCCCACTTGGTCAACCCGCGCCAGTAAATGGACAAAAACGCCAGCGGGAACAAGCTGCTGAATCCGCTGAAGCACCAAATCCCCAGTTGGAACACACGTGTCTGGGCGATCGTGGTCAGGCTGAGCAGGAAGGTTGCCAAGACGACCGCGATGATGAACCCGCGCGAGATCAGGATGATCTGACGATCGCTGAATCGGTCTTCGCGACTGTAGTGGACCACAATGTCTTTGGTGAACATCGTTCCGATACACAGGAATTGGCTGTCCAGGCTGGACATGATCGCGGCCAAGATGCCGGCCAACAGGAACCCGCCCAGGACATCGCCCGAAAGCGATTTGACCATGAATCCGAGCACCTTGTTGGGATCGCTGGCGATCGGAGGTGGGATGTCGATCAAGCCCGTCGTCGCCCAGACGCCGATCAACACGCACGGAATCCAGACGATCAAGATGAACACGGGGTGTGCGACCACGGACAGCTTGAATGCGTTAGCGTCCCTGGCGGTCAACCAGTGCTGAAACAGGTGCGGAAACATGCCGACCGAAAACGGGATCAACATGTACGTCAAGAACAGCCACGGATCCATCCGCTCCCGCGTGCGAAATTTTTCGGGCGCTTCGACAGTGGCGAGTTGGTCCGAAAGGGTAACCTCGGCCCGCACCCGCCGCGCCTTGGGGATTTCTTGGGAGACGATGTGCAGTGAATCCATCAGCCCCGACGGCGGCTCGGTACGCACGACGCGCTGGCCATCGCGGATCTCATGGGCACGTCCGCTTTCAACCGATTTGGCGGCTAGGCCCGTCGCGATCAAATAGAACGCGACGACGCCCAGGACCATGAAGACAATCGTTTGGAACGTGTTGGCCCAGGCGGTGCCCCGCATTCCGCCGAAGAAAACGTAGACCAAGACGACGCTGCAGATCACCAATTCGGTCAACCAGGGCGGAATACTGCCCGATTCAGTCAGCATCAGAAAATCGCCTCGCGTCGCACCTTCGATCGCCTTGCCGGCCGAGATGATTCCGACCAACAGATAGGGGACGACCAGTCCGACGAGAATCGGGAACAGCAGCAAGCCGATTTTGTCGCTGCCGAGTCGATCGCGAAAAAACGCGATTTGTGTCGTGTAGCCGTATTTCTTTCCCCATGACCAAAGCTTGATGCCCAGCACAAAGAAGCAGAGCGAGTGAATGATGCCCGAGGAGGAAGCGAGCATCGCGTAGACGCCCACCCCTTCGGCAAACGCTTCACCGGTCGATCCGACCAACGCGAACCCGGTCATTGTCGTGCCGAACAGTGACATCAACAACAGAAACGGGCCGATCGAATGGCTGGCCAGCAGGTAGTCTTTTGACGTCCCGCGAAACAGCCGCGAGGAAAACAGTCCCAAGCCGACGAGCGCCGCCAAATACACGCCGATGATTAAAACTTTAATGACTCCAGGGCTCATGACACGGCCTCCGGATGGTCGGTTTCGGATGCGGTTTCCGTGACGCCTTCCAAATCGCCCGGCCAAGCAAACTTAGTCGCCAGAAACCAGACGATGCTCGCCGCGACGGAGATGCCGGCGTGGTACGCCAACGTGACCGGCAAGAATCCGAATACCAACTGGTCGTTGTCCCAGTTCCAGAGATCCTGGTGCAAGACGACCAGAAGGACAACAAGTCCCCAAACAAGATATTTCATGAAGTGTGATTTGGAAGGTAAAAGGGTTCTTTGACTCTCCTTTTCCGGGGAGAGCCGAATTTCAGTTTCGTCAAGCACGGTGGCAGTGCAACCTGTTAACGGTCGTCACGCTCACTTTCGACCGGCGGGGTTGCCGCGACGGTGACGTTGTCGATCAAGATCTCCGCGTTGGTGGCGTTGCCGAACAATCCGGGACTGCCTTGCGTGTTTGGGGCGGGATCGGTTGCGGTCAGGGTCCATGCTTCAGGTTCTGCCGTTCCCCGCGGCCAAACCTTGCCGTGCAAAACGACCTGTCCCTCTTCGCTGGTGGCTTGGAACTTGATCGAATACCAGGTGTCGGCTTTCCAAGCGAACGAAACACTTCGCGCCATCCGGTTCTGCGCCGGCCAGGTGCGAATTTGCAGTTGCTGGTTGGTGCCCATCAAATCCAGCGTGTAGCGCTGCGCGATCAGGCCGATGTCGGGCAACTTGGACGCCGCCGCCGCTTTGACGTCCGCAGTCACTGTGTAGTCGTGCATGTCGGTCGGTCCCATCCACGACTGGCTGCGTGTGCCTTTGGGAATGGTGGTGATTTTGACCAACGCCGGATCCCCATCGACTTTGCGCGGTTCGTGGCGATAGCGGGCGCCGATCCAAGTCACCGGAACGGCGTTATCGCTGAAGTCGAATTGCCAGGGCAACGGAGGGACGACACGTAATCGGGATGTCGCGAGTTGGTCGCCGATGCGTGCGGTCACGACGGCGGCGGTGTGGCCAGTCAGGTCGGTGGACGCGAGGAAATTCTGGTCGGCATCGACTCTTCCATCGCCGGACACTTCAAACGTCGCATTTGCCGGGGTTTCCAAACGCTGGCCCACCGCGTTGTACGCAACCAACCGCAAGGGCAGCGCCGCACCCGGGACTGCGATGGCTTCGGCGGGGATCAATTGCAGGTGGCTGATCGTGGTGTCGGTGATGGCCGGTCGAGGCTGGGCGTTGAGCCTCGAAGCGGTCACGTTTCCGCCGGATCCGGTGTCGTCAGCGTCCTCGCCGGCCAAACAGTACAGGCCTTCGGTGGTGGGCAGGTACAGCCGTCCTTTGGAGACGGCCAACGAACCGCCGACTTCATGACCGCGTGGTAGGCGTGACTTGAAAATCGATTCGATCCCGTCTTCGGTCGGCTTGAGAATATGGAAGTAGCCGGTTGCGGTGCAGGCATAGATCTTTCCGTCGGCGTAGATCAGACTACCGCGCATCGAAGTGCCGAGTTTCAGTCCGTCGCCGATCTCGTTGCCGGTTTCCGCGTCGAGCACGTGCAAGTGTGAGGAATCTTCGACCACGTAAAGCCGACCGTCAACCAACAAGGGCGAACTCTTGCCGACCGTCAACTCGGGCGTTCGCCAGACTTCGGCCGACGCCGTCTGCAGGCTTGCACGTGTGGCATCGATCCGGACCACGGCGCCCATTGCGGTGCCGGTCGGGTTTTCTTCACCGTGGGCGGTGTAAACTTGGCCGTTGTCGTCGACGACGGCCGACGTGTTGATACCGCGTCGTGAAATCGGCTGACTCCAGAGGACTTTGCCGGTTCGCGGTTGCATGCCATACAGGAATCCGTCGCCCGCGCCGGCAATCATCACATCTTGTCCATTGATGTTCGTGAAGACGGGCGTGCTGTAGGTGGTGTCTTCGGGCAGCGGTCGGGTGCTGGTGATCCAAGCCAGCACGCCCGTCGATTTGTCAAAGGCAAGGAAACGGTGCGCGGGTCTGGCGGTTTCGTCCCAGCCGGTCGTGACCCCACTGATGATCACCAGGTCCTCGAACACCACCGGAGTGTTGGTGCGGCCGCCGTAGGTGCTGAGCATTCCGAATTCTTCGCTCAGCGACCGGGACCAAAGCGTCTGACCGGTTTGTCCGTTCATGGATTGCAGCAGGCAACAGGCACCGAGCGCGTAGACGTTGCCGGTGCTCGGATCACAAGCCACGTTGGACCAACCGATTCGCTCGGCGGGCACGTCCGACAGGAACACATTGTAAACGTTTTCCCAAAGTTGCTCACCCGTGTTCGCATCCAGGCAGATGACCTTTTCGGCGTCGTGAGGGGTGCCCGGTTGATCACGAACGATGGTGTAGAGTCGTTCGTTGAAGATGACGGGGGTGGAGATTCCACCGGCTTGCGGGTTCTTCCACCGAATGTTGCTTCCCGAACCGCCGGACCAATTCACGTCGTCGACCTGTCGCGCTGACTGTGCGATTCCGTTTTGATTCGGGCCACGCCACTGTGTCCAGTTGGCCGAGTCGTTCGCCGCGGCATCAGGCAAGAAGAAAGAAAGACAAAGGCAGCAGCTGAGAACGGTCGGATAACGTTTGAGTGGCATGGAGGTGCTTGGAGGCGGGCTTGGGAACACGCGTAAGAGACAAACGCCGGAGAAGTCGCGATGCAGGGCTGCACGCCGAGAACACCACCCGCGGTCGGTTTGTAGGGACGGTGCCGGTGGAATGCACGAATCGTGCCAAGTCAGAGCCGGATTTGAATTCGCCCACCGATGGCAGGGCGTCCCCACGGATAGAAAGCAGCCTGGGGATCGTCCGTGCAATCGAATTTATCGAAGGAAGCCATTTGCCAGACGGTCCGCAGCTGACTCGCATGACCTCTACCGACGGACATTGCTCTACCATGGGCGTTCAACGGAGCGGCATCACAACGAAACGCACGACCGGTGACGTTTCGAACTGGAAAAAAATTTTCCGGCGATGGCAGTTTCTTTGCCGGATGGGGATGTTGTTGGGGCGTCGCGACGGTTTGTCGCGACGGTTCCATCCGCCCAGGCAGACTGGATGATGGTGAAACCATTGCGGTGTCGGCCGGCAGAGATCAGAATCGGCCACGTCGCCGCTGCTGCGATCCAGATTGGTACGCGATGTGCCGTGCAACTGGCGATGATCATTACGACCCCATTGGATGGAGCGGATGAGTTCTGTTGTCTTGCCACTGTCGCTCCATGAAACATGCGCTGCACCTCGAAATACAACCCCAGCCCAGCGATTCAAGTTGTGGCCCGACGTGCCTTGCTGCCGTCTACGCCTACTGGAACGATCCCGCCGAGATTGGCCAGCTGATCGATGAAACGGGCGGCGGCAACGGGTCGGGGACGTTGGCGGTTCAACTGGGTTGCCACGCGCTTCAGCGAGGCTACGACACAGAGATCACGACGTACAATCTGCATCTGTTTGATCCGTCTTGGTTTGACCCGACCAGTGGCAGCGCCGACGCCGATCGATTGTCCCACAAGCTGCGCCAGCAGCTGGAGGCCAAACGCAGTCGCAAGGACATCGATGTGAAGCGTTTCGACGTCGCGACGGGATACTACTTGCAGTATCTCCGGCTGGGCGGGCGTGTGCGGATGCAGCGTCTGGACGATCATTTGATCACGAAAACGTTGACCGCCGGCGTCCCGATTCTGTGTGGCTTGAGTGCAACTTACCTGTATCAGGAATCACGGGAGCGACCCCAACCGCCGGATGAAGACGGACGCAGCGGTGTCGCCGACGACATCGCCGGAGATCCGGTCGGGCATTTTGTGGTGCTGCATGGATACGATCGCGTTTCGGGCAATGTCTTGATTGCCGACCCGTTGCATCCCAATCCGTTCGCACCGACGAACAACTACTTGGCGCCGTTGTCGCAAGTCACGTCGGCCATCTTGTTGGGCATCGTCACGTACGATGCCAACTTATTGACTTTGGAACCCTCTGCGTCATCAGAAAGGAATTTGGATTGAACATCGTGCTCGTCGCCGAAACCGCCGATGATTGGCTCGGGCGGTTTGAGGGCGTTCAAACCATTGACCCGGGCGAATTTCTCTCCAGCCCCAACGGAAGCACTCCACGTGGGGCCAGGGTTTACAACCTTTGTCGGTCGTACGCCTACCAAAGCCTCGGTTACTACGTGTCACTGCTGGCTGAGGCGCGTGGGCAACGTGCGGTGCCGGACGTCGTCACGATCCAGGACTTGCGGGGGGCCGCCGCGATTCGACTGATTCCGCAACATCTGGAGGAGCTGATTCAAAAGTCGTTGCACTCGTTGACGACCGACAGCTTTGTGCTGAGCGTGTATTTTGGCGAAAATGTTGCCAAAAAACACAGCCGGCTGGCCAAGGAGTTGTACGCGCTGTTTCAAGCTCCCCTGTTGCGATTCAAGTTCACCCGAGGCAGCAAGTGGCGGTTGCGTGGCGCTTCGGCGATCGCATTGAACGATGTGCCCAAGCACCACCGTCAATTCGTTGCCGATGCGGCACAACGGCACTTCACCCGCCGCAGCACGGTTCGCACAAAGCGTCAGGTGACGCGATACGACATGGCGATCTTGCATGACCCGAAGGAAGGCGAATTGGCGCCCTCGGACGAAGCCGCACTGAAAAAGATGGTCAAGGCCGCCGCGAAGGAAGGCATTGCGGCGGAGTTGATCACCCGCGAAGACACCGGACGGTTGCTGGAGTTTGACGCATTGTTCATTCGCGAAACGACCGCGGTGAACCATCACACGTACCGCACGGCGAGACGCGCCCAAGCGGCGGGGATGGTCGTGATCGACGACCCACTGTCGATCTTGCGCTGTTCCAACAAGGTCTATCTGGCCGAATTGCTCAATCGAGCCAAAGTGCCGACGCCGCGAACGATCGTGGCCCATCGCGGCAACGCCGATGAAGTCGCCGGGCAACTCAGTTTTCCGTGTGTGTTGAAACGTCCCGACAGCGCGTTTTCGCAAGGCGTCGTCAAAGCCGAAAACATCGACGACCTGAGACGCCGGCTGGACGAATTCTTTTCCGATTCGGAGCTGCTGATCGCCCAAGAGTACATGCGCACCGACTTCGATTGGCGGATCGGAATCCTCGATCAACGCGCCGTATTCGCCTGCAAGTACCACATGGCGCGGGGGCACTGGCAGATCGCCAATCACGGTTCGAAGGGCAGCAAACCGAAATTCGGCAAATGTGAAACATTGCCCGTCGAAACCGCACCGCGAAAGGCCGTTTCGGTCGCGTTGAAAGCCGCCAACTTGATCGGAAACGGACTCTACGGCGTCGACGTCAAAGAATCCGATGGTCAGTTTTATGTCATCGAAGTCAACGACAATCCCAACCTCGATTCCGGAATCGAAGACGCCGTGCTCCGCGACGATCTTTATCGTCGGATCATGGAGTCGTTCACTCGGCGCATCGAAGTCCAAAAGCAATTAGCCAACTCGAGATAATCATGTCAGACCGTTTGAAGTTGTTCGATGCGTATGGCATTGAACTGGAATACATGTTGGTCGACCGCGACACGCTCGGCGTGCGACCGGTCGCCGATGTGTTGTTGGCGTCACTGGCCGGCGGTGAATTGACGTCGGAATATGAATCCGGTCCGATCACCTGGTCGAACGAGTTGGCCTTGCACGTCATCGAGCTCAAGACGACCGAACCGGCGACGAAGATTCGCCCGCTTCCGTCACGGTTCGAAAAGGCGATCCGCGATCTCGGCCCTGCCTTGGACGCGCTCAACGTTCGATTGATGCCGACGGGCATGCATCCCTGGATGGACCCCGTTGCCGAGACCGCGTTGTGGCCGCATCAGTATCACGAAATCTACCACGCCTATGACAAGATCTTTGATTGTCACAGTCACGGCTGGGCGAACGTGCAAAGCGTCCACCTGAATCTGCCGTTTGCCGATGACCAGGAATTCGGCCGGCTGCATGCCGCCGTGCGGTTGGTGCTGCCGCTGCTGCCGGCGCTGACCGCCAGTTCACCGGTGGTGGGTGGCAACTATTCGGGGCAACTCGATTCGCGAATGAGATATTATGCCGAACATTGCAGCAAGGTGCCCTCGTTGGTCGGCGATGTGATTCCCGAACCGATCTATGACCAGGCCACGTACCAGGCGGAAATCATGGATCGACTGTTCGCCGACATTCGTCATCATGATGCCGACGGAGCGTTGCACGGCGAGTTTCTCAATGCGCGGGGGGCGATCGCCCGATTTGACCGTGGATCGATCGAGTTGCGGGTGATGGACGTGCAAGAGTATCCCGGTGCCGACGTGGCGATCTGCGCCGCGGTCATCGCATTGGTGAAAGAACTCGTCGCGGAATCCTGGACGTCACTGGACCAGCAAAAGACTGTCTCGACCTCATTGCTTCGTGGCATTCTCAACGACGTGAGCGAACGGGCAGAAAACGCAAAAATCGATTCGCCCGACTATTTGAAGCTGTTCGGTTATCCCCGATCCAGTTGTCGCGCCGGCGACTTGTGGGCGTTCCTGCTTGAACGGATGAAGCGAAACGATGAAGTGCTCGACAGTCTGTTCGCACCGCTGCAGGTGATCACCGACCAGGGGACGCTGGCGACGCGAATCTGTGCGGCGCTGGGCAAGAAATTCACCTTGGACGACTTGAAAGACGTCTATGACGAAGTCGCCGATTCGTTGGATCACTGGGAACCCTTCCAGCCGTGAGACGCGGAAGCGTGCCGCAGGGACGACGACGCCGGCGTCGTTCTGCAGCAAACCGACTGATCGACAACGAGCGTCAATGAATTCGATGCCCCCTGAAAACATCAATCACAGATACGTCGTGACGTGCGAACATGGTGGCAACCAGGTTCCGGGCGAGTTTGCCGATGCGTTCAGCCGCGGCGATGCGAAGGCTTGGCTGGCCAGTCATCGGGGGCATGACCCGGGCTCCCTGTCGGCGGCCATGCAGCTGGCCGAACACTTCAACGTCGATCTAATTTCATCGACCACCACACGGTTGTTGGTCGATTTGAACCGATCGCTCGATCACGAGATGCTGTTTTCCAAATTCACTCGCGACCTTGCTGACGATCGGAAACGTTTGATTTTGGATCAGTACTATCACCCCTACCGCAAGACGGTGAGAAACGTGATCGATTCGATCATCGAACGGGGGCAGACGGTAATCCACTTTTCCGTCCACACCTTTACGCCCCGGATCGCGGGCGTGTGGCGGCCGATTGATCTCGGGTTGTTGTTTGACCCCGAGGCCGGCGGCGAAGCGGAGTATTGTCGGCGATGGCGACAGCGGTTGGTGGAGCGTTCTCCGAAACGGCGGGTGCTGATGAACCAGCCGTATGCCGGAACCGCCGACGGGCTGACGACGACGCTACGCCAGCGTTACGATTCGCGGCGATACTTTGGCATCGAAATCGAAATCAACCATCGGTTCTTCAAACGATCACCGGAACACCAGCGGAGAGTCGTCGAGGAACTGATCGCCGCGGGTTGGGATGAGGCGCCGATCGCCGGTCGCTGACCGGGCTGTCGATTTAGTCGATGTTCCGATATCAAGGCGATGATGCCAGGTGCGACGCGCCAGCGAGGGGCGCCGCGTGGCCCCTTGCTAACGCGTGCGGGCTTAAANNAGCGGTATTGGGCTTAAATCAACAGCCCGCAACGCGTCCCGCTGGGATGGATGGCTGATGATGCGTGGTTACTGCCAGGTTGCGAAGGCGTCGTCGAGCAACTGCAGGGGGGAAGCGTCCGATGAGGTCTCTTCGCCGTCTTGTCCACTCGATTCGGATGACGTGGTTGCCGAACCGGTGTCCGACGAACGGACCGCTTCGGCACTCCATCGGATGCCTTCCGTTTGGGCATTCGAACTGGTCAGCAACGCCGACGCATCAAGGGCATCTTCCGGATCGGCAACGGATTTAGCACCCGTCCGCAGCACGTCCGATGGCGCGGCCGGCGCGGGGCTGGCTGCCAACAAGACGGGACTTTCGGGACCGTTCCAATCACCGGCCAATGGAATCCATCCCGCGTTTCCACCGGGGCCGAATCCGAAGTACTGGTCGGAGACGCCGGGGGTGAGCGTGTCCTTCAGATGGAACAGCGAGATGTCGGGCTGATACAGCCCGATCGTGTCGGTCGCGTCACCGTTCCAATCACCGGCCAACGGTGTCCAACCTGCGTTTCCTCCGGGACCAAACCCGAAATACTGATCCGATGCGCCGGGGGTGAAAGAGTTCTTGAGGTGGAACAGCGACACATCGGGTTGATACAGCCCGATGGTGTCGACGCCGTCGCCGTCCCAGTCACCAACCACCGGGATCCAGCCCGCATTGCCTCCGGGACCAAAGACAAAGTACTGATCCGATGCGCCGGGGGTGAAGGAATCTTTGAGGTGGAACAGCGAAATGTCGGGTTGATACAGACCAATCGTGTCGGTGCCATCCCCGTTCCAATCACCGGCCAACGGAATCCAGCCAGCGTTTCCGCCGGGGCCAAAGTTGAAGTAGTGATCCGAGGGGCCGGGCGCGAATGAATCTTTCAAGTGGAACAGCGAGATATCGGGTTGATACAGCCCGACGGTGTCGACGCCGTCGCCGTTCCAGTCACCGACCACCGGGATCCAGCCCGCATTGCCGCCGGGGCCAAACCCGAAGTACTGGTCCGAGGGTCCGGGCGTGAAGGATTCCTTGAGATGGAACAGGGAGATATCGCCTTGGTACAGTCCGATCGTATCGAGCTTGAATTCATTGGTCGTTTCCGTGCGGATGCCGGCGTCGACGTTGAGCAGCGTTTGACCGCCGCTAAAATCAAGTACGGCGGTGGCCCCGGTCGCCGGATCGACATCGCTATCAATGGTGGCGTCGGAGCCGACTTGCAGCAACGTGAATTCTTGGCCGCTGGGCACGTTGTCGAATCGAACCTGGAAATTGCCGGAGGGCAAGTTGTAGAACGAATAAAAGCCGTTGCGATCGACTTGCATCGAATCGATGGCGACGGAATCTTGCAACAACACGGCGGTGATATTCTCGACGGGCTGATCGCCTGACTCGCGCAGACCGTCTCCGTCGGCATCTACGAAGACGCGTCCGGAAACACTTCTCAAGCTCGGGTCTGGAAACTCGGTTCCGGAAGGAATCACGTCGGTTTGCGAAATTGCGGCTTGGGCGGATTCGGAAAAGGGGACCCCGAAGACGGTGCCGGTGATTGAAATTCCGAGTGTGCCGGACAAGCCGCTTGTGGGGAAATCGATGTCCGAATCCAGCGTCGCGGTGAACACACCGTTTTGGATCGGTTGGCCGGCGACGGTTCCGGTCACGGTGCCGGGAAAGTGATCGGGGCCGACGCTGTCGACCTGCAACGTATCGGGACTGACGCCGGCGACGATCGCCAACGGAGGCGTCGAGTTGGTCGTCTGGAAGGAGGCGACGACGTTGAATCCATCCACCTGTCCGCTCACTTGACCGGAGCTTGTCACTTCGACGTTCGTCAGACTGATGTCTTCGGGGCCGTCGAGTGCGGGATCGAGAACCACCGCGTCGAATCTCAACACGGCGTTGCCGGAGATCTGAAGTCCACCTTCATTGCTGTCAACGCTGAAGGTCGTGTCGACGGGGATCAGCCCGGCAGCCAACAGTGTGCGGGCCTCTAAACGCTCAAATCGATTGCGACGACGCATGGGGAAACCTCGTTGTTCTGCATTGAGATCAAAATCCCCGATCGGCAGGCATGCCAACGAGATGGCAGACGAGACGATCGGACAACCACTGAAATCGCATCCAAACCAGTCGCCTTATGCCCCATCAGAAACAGAGTGGCGCGAGTGCATGGTTATACTCATGCCACGCACTCGATGCGAGCGACCGGAAAAAAAACGGCCATTTTGTTCGACGACGGTTCTGCCACCAAATCTGCTGATGGCCTGCCGCTGAACGCATCGGATTTTATGCTGGTCCCGACGCGGCCGGGCTCACGAACGACTCCGGCGGCGAGGGCTTGATGTCCCGGCAGCGTCATCCGCTCAGCTGAGTTCGTCGTATTGCCGGATGTCTTCTCGAAGGCCTTTGGAAAAGTGCCCAAACTCGCTGCTGTTGACCAGCAACTGGGCGCCGAGGTCGCGCCGCTTTTGCATTTCGTCGAGTCCCATCGTCGGACCGCCAAACGCGACGCCGTGCTTTTTGCAGGCTGCGGCGACCGCATCCCAGGCTTCGTCGATCGTCATTTCGCCGGATTGACGCAACCGCAATCCCAGGTCACCCGGACCGACAAAGATCATCTCGACGCCCTCGACCGCCGCGATCGAGTCGACATTGTGAACACCCTCGGGCGTTTCGATTTGAACGCAAAGAAAGGTTTCGCGGTTGGCCCACTGGGCGTAGTGATCGGGGTCGTGAACATGAAAGTCGGCGTCCAGTCCGGCGTTGTCGATCCCGCGGTCGCCCAGCGGCGGGAACTTGACCGCGTCGACCAACATCCTGGCCTTTTCGGCCGTCGAAACGTGTGGGATCAGCAAGCCCGACGCACCGTCTTCCAAGTATCGATAGAGACCCGTTTTTTCCAGCGTCGGCGGCCGCAGCATGACGTCGATGTCGTACAAGTGCGAAAACGCCAGCAGCGCTTGGGTCTCATGGATCGACAGCGCACGGTGTTCCAGATCCAGCCAAAGGCAATCGTAACCGGCCCGCGCGGCATGACAGACATAGGCAGGGATATAGTGCCCCAGCACGCAGGTTCGGATGGCTTCTCCATTGCGGATGCGTGCCAGTGTCTTGCTTTTTCTCATCAGGGTGGGTTACCAAGCAGGAAGGATCAAACCGAAAGCCGAGCAAATCCCGGCGTGCATAGTGTCGTCTTGCCACGGGGCAGTCAACAATGGGGCTGTCGGGGCTCTACTGACCCTAGCGGAATCTTTGTCTGTCGTCGTTCATCGCAAGACGCTGATGCACCCTCCCGCGGGACGTCGATTCTTTTGCTGCAGGATTTGGCAACC